>NZ_LZML01000150.1:0-79762 GCF_001665695.1 Nocardia sp. 852002-51101_SCH5132738
GACCCCCACCACCCCCCCCCCCCACAACCCCCCCACAACCACCCCCCCCCACCACAAAACCCCAACCAAACCCACCAACGCCCACAACCCCACCCCCCAAAACCACCCCACCCCGAAAACCCCCCACACACCACACCCACCGCCCGCCCGATACGCACCATCATCGTCGACACCGACCCCGCAGACCGCGACTACCGAGCCGTCGACCACGCCGCCGACCTGGCCCGCTCGAGCGGTGCCCGCCTCCTCATCACCTGCGTACACCACCCACTCGACCCCCACACCCTCACCAACGACCTCGACCACATCCACCCCGACGAATACCAACTGCGCGGCACCACCCCCACCGACACCATCCTGCGCACCGCCACAGACCACGCCCGCGCCCACGGCGCACCCCACATCGAAACCCACCTCCTCCCCGAACCAGCCCAACACTCACTCCTACAACTAGCCACCACCCAACACGCCGACCTCATCGTCGTCACCCAACCCACACCACACACATGGGCCGACCGCGCCACCAGCCACATCCTCGACACCCCCGCCATCAAACTCGCCCGCCACACCCCCTGCGACATCCTCATCATCCCCACCACCCGATAACGCACCCGCAACATCCACCACGGCAAACAACGCCAAAAACTTGACGCAAGACAAAATATGGATCCCATACCAGCGGGATCTACCCGATTCACAGCTGGTAATCAGCTTCGATGACCAACCGTCCTACAGGAAATTGCAGGTCATCCCCGTTCCCATGTTCACAGTGCCCCGCCGAAGGCGCGAACCTGCGACAGCCGTCATGCTCGCGCTTCAGCTCTGAGGATCGGTATGGCGTTCGAGACGGGCGGTGATGGCGTTGCGGTTCCGCCCGAATTCACGAATGAGTTCTTCGAGACTTGCCCCTTCGCTGGCACGCTGGGCAAGTCGGGCATCCTCTTCGTCGGTCCACCGCTTGTGTGAATTGGGGTGGACCCGGCGAAGTTCGTCGAACGTGTATTTCGGCATAGGCTTGGCCTGGTTTCGTGTCGAGGCTGGAGAAGGACCAAGGCCGCGGTGAAACATCCGCCACCTAACCGAGTTCGTGGTGTGCCCGAGCAGGCGACCGATGTCCTCGGGCGACTTCCCTTCAGCCACAAACGTATCCAGCTCCAGTTCCTCACGCTCGGTCCACACCTCCGGCAGGCGGCGTTTGGAGGGCCTGACACCAGTCGCGCCAGTGGGTCCTGACCCGTCCGGTGCCTCAGTCATCTGTTGCAGCTTCGAAAGGACGGCGCAGCAGTCCGCCAACGCACTGTGCGCACCGCTGGAAACGTGGAGTCGATACTCGCCGGCGGTTCGAGATTCGCCGAGCCATCGTGCATAGAGGGGCAGTACGTCCTCATACTTCCCATCATCCGTACCGAATGCCTCCCGCAGTCCGAGACGGGCAGCTTCAGCCGACAGGCGATCCCCGAACCGAGCGCTACTGTCCCAGAACACCACGCGCGATTCCGCGAGTAGTTCGACAAGACGGTCGCAGAGATCGCCGAACACGGCCACCTCCACACCGGCGACCATGTCCTCGGTGATACCGCACTCGGCCGACGTCCGAGAATCGATCGGTACACCATCGGGATACACGAGAGTGTCGAGAACAACTTCACCGTCCGTACGCACAGCGGCAACCTCAAGGATCCGCCCCTCTGCCCCAACACATTTCAAAGCCAAGACCACCGTCTGCGGATCATGCAGAATCTCAGCCGCCCACTGTGCCAGTGACTTCCGCCCACCATGGTCTGCAGGCACCATATCGTCGGCCGGAACGTCGGCGCTCTGCTCGTCCACAGCTGTCGCTGCGCTGGCGTCGAACAGAGGGACGAGTAGGTACGCGTCCGGCCTCCGGGGATCGTTAGGACGTTCGCCCCGCTGCCGAAGCTGTTGGCGGGTAAGCAATATCGGCGGAACTGCGCCGAGGTGATAGGTCGGTACGTCACCCATAGCACGGGTATACCGGAAAAGGCCGACACATCGAGCCGGGCCCGGGATGTTGCACGGGTGCCACGCGGAGCCAGCATGTCACCGGACCCCTCGTTGGCAGACGATCTCCCCCGCCCGTCCCGACCGGATAGCCCCACAGGGCGCGGCTGCGAAATTGCCGGTTCCAGCTCCATACCGACACCGGCCCACCCATCACAACGGCCACGATCGGCTCCATGCGACGAATTTTGCGGAGGACTGTCCAAATTCCGGACCGGCGCAGGAGTCCTAATACGTCCCATATCCACCCAAACACAGCGGTTCGATTTCCAGTTCGCATTCGCCGACCACACCGTTGACCGGCCGAATGACAGGGACGAAAAACCTTCTCGCACAAGGTGCTTGACCTAGCGAACACATGGAGCGTCAATAACCGACCGTACTAGTACGGTCCACGTCCCACCGCATCACAACGAAAGTAGGCAAACAATGCAAGGGATCAAACTCGATTCCGCCGGCACTCCTTGGGAGATGCTGCCGCTGCTATTGCCAATACCACGGGCGGCTGTTCTGCTCGGCATCAGCCGATCCGCCGCCTACCGGCTCGCCGAATCCCACGAGTTGCCGGTGAAGCGAATGGGCGGCCGCGTCTACGTCGTGACCGCGCGGCTGCGGGCACTCCTGGAAGACGAATCATCCGAGCAGGCCGCCGCATGAAACAGGGCCACGTCCGCAAACGCGGGAAAACCTGGTATTACCAGTTCCGGCTGCCGGAGAAGAAGCCCAACGGCAAACCCGACTACGACTCCAAAGGCGGGTTCGCCACCGAGAAGGAAGCCTGGGCCGCTTGCCGCGACGCCATGAAAGCGGTCGAGCAGAACAAGCACGTCAAACGCTCGAAAGTGACCGTCCGCACCTACCTTGTCGACCAGTGGCTGCCCGCGATCAAGATGACCGTCGACGCCACCACCTACGACAACTGGAAAGAACTGATCACCGCCTATGTCGTGCCCCGACTCGGCGATGGTGACCTGCAGAAGCTGACCGCACCGATGCTGGTGACCTTCTACACCGACCTGCTGACCAACGGACGCATCAAGCCCGACAACAACATTCGCATGTACGAGTACTGGGCGAAGACAACCCGCAACGGCCAGCGACCGACACCACGGGAAATCACCACCGCCTGCGGTGTCACCATCCACGCCGCCCGCGCGGCCGTCCGACGCTACAAGTCCGGACGGATACCGACACCGAAACCACCTGGGCTGCAACCCAAAACCGTCCGCAACATCCACATCGCCCTCCACCGGGCACTCGTCGACGCCGTCAACATCTGGAAATACCTCGTCGACAACCCCGCCGACCACGCGAAACCACCCCGCGTCGCCCAATCACGGCGGCCGGTCTGGACACCCGAACAAGCCACCCGGTTCATCAACAGCGTCCGCTTCGACCGGTTCTACGCCCTGTTCCGCCTCGAGCTGACCACCGGCCTACGTCGGGCAGAGATCTGCGGCGCCCACTGGCCCTCTCTCGATCTCGACGCCGGAGCGCTGTCGGTACACAAGGGACGTGTCGTCGTCGCCGGTCACGCACAAGACGCCGAGGTCAAAACCGAGGACTCCGCCCGCTGGATCGCCCTCGACACCGAAACAGTCCAAGCACTGCGGGCCTGGAAAGCGATCCAAGACGCCGAACGCGCGCTCTACGGCGACGACTACCGCGACACCGATTTCGTCTTCACCTACGAAGACGGCCGCCCCGCCCACCCCGACTCGATCCGGGAACGATTCAAACGCCTGGCCGCCCGCGCCGGACTACCCGAAATCCGCTTCTACGACCTACGCCACACCTACATCACCGGAGCCCTCATCGCCGGAATCAACCCCAAGGTCGTCAGCCAACGCGTGGGCCACACCGACGTGGCATTCACCATGAAAACCTACCAACACGTCCTGCCCGGCATGGACGAAGACGCCGCCACGATCGCGGCCGCGCACCTACTGGGCGGGACACCACGGACACCACAACACAGCTGACACTTAGTTTGGCTAATGATGCCAAACGTGATGCCAAACCGAACGAAAAACGGCCCCGGAACCATGGTTCCGGGGCCGTTTCCCCTAGTAGCGGGGACAGGATTTGAACCTGCGACCTCTGGGTTATGAGCCCAGCGAGCTACCGAGCTGCTCCACCCCGCGTCGGTGAACACAACATTACACACGAGTCGACAGGCGTAGCAAATCCTGTGGTCAGAGCGGTTTTCGAGAAGCGCAGACGCGATTTCGGCGCCGACCGCCGCGACCTCCATGAGCGGGTTCCACATCGCGGAATACGGTCGGCGACCCGGCCCTCACGGATCACGGGGGGACCATCGACCCGCCGAACAACGCGGGATCGCCACACGGATACGCCGAATCATTCGAACCGGCGACTCGATGCGGAAGCATCGCTTCACCCCGAATGACGGAGAACGTCTTGGGAAACGCGCGCGTTTCCAAAGAGCAGCCCGAAAAAACGTGACCCAGCCCACTATTTGCGCGTGATTCATCGCACATAACGACGACATAACGAACGACCGGAATGTCCGACCACTGCATAGCCAACCTGCATCAACGCTGGAATCCGGTTATTCGCTTCATGCAATTGCGTCTGTTATCAAGACGTGATCTGTCGAGATCTCTTCGTTATGGTCGAACGCGGCCCGGAGCGAACCCGTGATGGGCATCCAGACCCGAACCGTTGCACACCGGCAACCCTGCCCCGCGGTTCGGGGATCCCCGACCTCCTGGGGGCAGGGACGCGGCGGACCATCGCCGAGCCGGCGGGCGCAGGGAGGGACACCACCATGAACAAGAACCGGAAGATCAGCAGTCGCGCCCTCGGCTTCGCCGCCGTCGCCGGCGCCCTTGTTGCCGTCCCGTTCGCAGCTTCCACCACTGCTTCGGCTGCGCCCGCCCACGACTGGGACGGTGTCGCACAGTGCGAGAGCGGCGGCAACTGGAATATCAACACCGGCAACGGCTACTACGGCGGCCTGCAGTTCACGCAGTCCACCTGGAGCGCCAACGGTGGCAGCGGCTCGCCGCAGAACGCGAGCAAGGAAGAGCAGATCCGCGTCGCGGAGAACGTGCTGCAGACCCAGGGCTCCGGCGCCTGGCCGGTGTGCGGCCAGTACCTGCGCTACGCGCCCGCCGAGGAGACCCGGCCGGCCCCGCAGCCCGAGCCGACCGCTCCGGTCCAGCTGCCTAACGATCGCCAGGACCTGATCAACAAGGCCACCGACGCCGGCAAGCAGGCCGCGCAGCAGTTCGGTGTGGGCGAGCAGTTCCGGCAGATCCTCGACCAGAACAGCGGTCTGATCGACTCTCTCGGCCGCTGAGCCCGAGCGCGGTAGTACCGCGCACGCTTCTCATGCATTCGGCGCCGCCATCCGTGCGATGGCGGCGCCGAATGCCGTTTGTGGGGCAGGCCCGTCGTCGAGGCCGCCCGGCCAGGCACGGGCGCAGAACGCGAACGGCGCCCCGGGTGATCCCGGGGCGCCGTTGTCGTCGATCACCGGCCGGCCGTTAACCGCCGGCCTTGTTGTAATCGTCGATGGCCTTCTGGAGCCCTTCCAGCGCCTTGCCCAGCTGGCCGAGGTCACCCGACTTCTGGGCGTCCTCGACCCCCTTCAGGGCGTCGTTGAGCTCCTTCACCGCCGCGTCCTTCCCGGCCGACCCGGTGGTCGGCGGCGGCGCTGTCGTGGACGGCGGTGGCGTGTTCTGATTCGACGGCGGTGGTGAGGTACTGCCCTGCTGGCCGGGCGGGTTGATCGCCGCCTGCCCCGGCTGCTGGGTGGTCGCGGCGCCCAGCCCGTCTTGCACGTCGTTGAGCGCATCACCCAGCGTGGACTGGTAGCCGACCTTGTCCCCATAGGAGGCGAGCACCTTCACCAGCTGTGGGAAGGACGCCGTGGTCGGTCCACTGTTGCGTTCCAGGTACCACGGTTCGACGTAGAGGATGCCGCCTTCGCCGATCGGCAGGGTGAGCAGGTTGCCGTATTTGATCTTGTTGGTGTTACCACCGGTCAGCAATGTCCGATCGTTCGAGACGCGGGCATCGGTGGTCATCGACGTCTGGACCTGTTGCGGCCCCGGCGTCTGCGAATCCGTCGGCAACTTGAGCACCGTGAACTTGCCGTAGTTCTCCGGATCGGAGGCGACCTGGATGTACGCCGCGAGGAACTGGCGTTTGAAGCCGACCATCGCACTGGTCAGATTGAACTGCGGCCGACCGGTTTTCGGATCACCGATGAGCACGTAGTACGGCGGCTGATGGGCGTTGGTCGGGGTGTCGGAGGTCGGATCGTTGGGCACCGACCAGAACGCGTTGTTGGTGAAGAACTCGCGCGGATCGTTGACGTGGTAGCGCGCCAGCATCTCGCGTTGCACCTTGAACAGATCCTCCGGATACCGGAAGTGGGCACGCAGCTCCGGCGAGATCTCGCTCTGCGGCTTCACCGAGTTCGGGAACACCCCGCGCCACGCGTTGAGCACCGGATCGGTGGGATCCACGTCGTAGAGGTTGACCGTGCCGTCGTAGGCGTCGACCGTGGCCTTGACGGAGTTGCGGATGTAGCTGACTTCCTTGCGCGGCAGCGTGCGACCGGTGTTCTGATCGATGCTGTCCTCGGTGACTCCCTCCAGCGAGGTCCGCTGCGCGTACGGGAAGTTGTCGAGCGTGGTGTAGGCGTCGACGATCCAGAGGATGCGTCCGTTCACCACGGCTGGGTACATATCGCCGTCGGTGGTCAGCCACGGCGCCACCTGCTGTACGCGGCTGCGCGGATCACGGTTGTAGATGATCTTCGAATCCGAGCCGATGGCGCCGGAGAACAGGATGTTGCGTTCGGCGTACTTGGCGGCGAAGGCGAGCCGGTTGAACCAGTTGCCGATCGGGACACCGCCCTGGCCGGTGTAGGTGTACTGCTCGGTGCCGGTGTCGTATTCGCGCGGCGGCTGGTTGTTCCCGCCCACGATGGCGTAGTCGGCATCCGATTTCGAGATCATCTCGCCGTAGTAGATGCGCGGCTGATCGACCGGGATGGCCTGCCTGTCCTTCGGTGTGAACAGATCGCTGACCGTCGACTTGTCGCCGACGTTGAAGACCGGATATCCGTACCCGCCGCTGGAGCTGCTGGTGCCGGCGCCGGTGGCGGCCTGCTGCGTCTCCTTGGGCGGGGCCACGTTCACCCGGTTGGCCGGAGAGGCGACGAAGCCGTCACCGTGGGTGTAGACGGTGTGCTTGTTGATCCAGTCGGTCTGGTTACCCGACAGGTTCTGCGGCACCAGTTCGCGAGCCGCGACGATGTAGTCCTGCTTCTCGCCGTTGATGGTGTAGCGGTCGATGTCCAGCGGGTCCGGGAAGCCGTAGAAGTTCTGCAGCTGCTGGCGCTGGATGAAGGTCTGGGTCAGCAGATTCGGATCCAGCAGCCGGATGTTGCCGATGGTCTGCTGATCGGCCGGAATCGAACCCGGGTCCTTCGTCTGCGAACCCTTGTAGTCGACGTAGGAGACCTTGTCGTCGGTGAGCCCGTAGGCCTGCCGCGTCGCCGTGATGTTGCGTTCGATGTACGTCGCTTCCTTGGTCGCGGCGTTCGGGCGTACCTCGAACTGCTCGACCACCAGCGGCCACACCGCGCCGACCAGGATCGACGACAGCAACAGCAGGGCGGCCGCCATCGCGGGCACGCGCAAATCGCGCAGCACCACGCCGGCGAAGAACGCGACGGCGCAGATGATCGCGATCGACATCAGGATCAGCTTGGCCGGCAGGACGGCGTTGATATCGGTGTAGGAACCGCCGGTGAAGGTGGGTTCCTTGCGGGTGCTCGACAGCAGCGAATACCGGTCGAACCAGTAGGCGACCGCCTTCAGCACCACGAACGTGCCCGCGATCAGCGCCAGCTGGATGCGCGCCGGGCGGGTCAGCGTGCCCTCCCGCCCGGACAGCCGCAGCCCGCCGAAGATGTAGTGGGTGACGAGGTTGGCGAAGAACGCGATCACCACCGCCACGAACAGCCAGTTCAGCAGCAGCTTGTAGAACGGCAGATCGAAGGCGTAGAAACCGACGTCGATGTTGAACTGCGGATCCTTGATCCCGAACGAGCCGCCGTGCAGGAACAGCTGCACCGTGACCCAGCTCGACTGTGCGACCAACCCCGATAGTAGGCCGACCAGGACCGGGATGCCGATCCCGAACAGCCGCAACCGGCCCATCACGGTGGTGCGGTAGCGGGCGATCGGATCGCTGGGACCGGACACCGGGACGAAGACCGGGCGCGTTCGATAGGCGGCCAGCAACGCCAGCCAGACCAGGGCCCCGACCACGATCGCGACGATGAGGAACAACAGGAGCCGGGTGACGAGCACCGTGGTGAACACCTGGCGGAAGCCGACCTCGCCGAACCACAACCAGTTGGTGTACGCGTCGGTCAACCGGGGGCCGACCAGCAGTAACGCCGCAATCACGAGCGCGGTGATCAGCAATATCCGGCTGCGGCGAGACAGCGAAGGTAAGCCTGTCGGGGGGCGCATGCCCACGATGCCACTCTCCCAGGTCCGGCGGCGTACCGAAGCGATTGTCGCCGATACACCGCAGTCCGATGATGCGTATGGTCCCTGCGGACCGTCTCTCGCGCCCCACTCTACGTAAAACGGGTCGGCTTGGATCGGGATGGCTCCGGTATGCCGTGGCGGGGACGCGGGCGCTCGCGCTGGACGTACAGTGTCGGCCGTGACTGTGGACAATCCCTCCTCCGCCCTGTACCGCTGCATCCGGGACGTGGCCGAGTTCGCCGACACCGAGGGCTGGGATCAGCCGCCGCAGTTGTTCGCGCTGGTGCCGACCGCCGACCTGGTGGCCGCCGAGCCGACGCTCGAGGATCAGCTCGACGACGGGGCCGCGTTGACTCCCATCGCCCAGGAACCGCTTCCGGACGATCTGAGCGGCGATTCGATGGCGCTCGACGAATTCCTCGCCACCACCAGCTGGCCGCCCGCCGTCGAGGGGGTGGTGCTGGTGCAGCAGATCGTGGTGCTGCCGCCGACCGCCGAACGCACGCTCGACGAGGCCATCGCACCGCTGCTGGCCGACCGCGACGCCGCCGACGCCGCCGGCCGCGACGCCGCGCAGACGCATCCCGAACGCCGCGACGCCCGGCTCTACGCGGGCGTGCTCCGCGGCGGAGTCTCGTTGTGCCTGTTGCAGTTACGCCCCGAGGAGGACGAGGCCTTCCCCGAGCTGGATCTGCGCACCGCGCCGAACCTGGCCCCCAACCTGGTCGACGCGCTGCGCCACACGCTCGAGAACGAGCCGGATTAACCGCAGCTGGGGGCCGGGCGTCCGGCGTTGATGTCGTCCAGCGACTGCACCGCGGCGGTCAACGTGTCGACCTTCACGAGCTTCAGGCCCTCCGGGGTGCGCTGGCGGGCCTCGTTGCAATTGTCGGCGGGGACCAGGAAGGTCTCCGCGCCAGCGTCGCGGGCCGCGATCATCTTGTACTGGATACCGCCGATCGGGCCGACCTTGCCCTGCGGATCGATGGTCCCGGTGCCGGCGACGAAGCGTCCGCCGTTGAGTTCACCGGGGCTGAGCTTGTCGACCAGGGCCAGGCTGAACATCAGGCCGGCCGAGGGGCCGCCGATATCGGCGAGGTTGAAATCGACCTGCAGCGGACCGGCCGGCACCTGCTGCGGAGTGACGCCGAGGTAGGCCTTGTTCGAATCGTCCGGGCGCGCACCGAGTTTCACCTCGACCGTCTGTTCGGCGCCGCCGCGGCGGATCACCATCGGGATCGTCGTCCCCGGGGCGGCGCCCTGCACCGCGTCGATCACGTCCTTGGAGGTCGCGATCGGTTTCCCGTTCACGCTCACAAGTTCGTCGCCCTTCTGCAGCACCGCTTTGGCAGGGCCGTCGTCGGCCACCACGCGCACCTGAACCTTGGTCGGATACTTCAGAAAGTTCAGCGCCGCCAGTTCGGCGTTGTCCTCGGACTCCTTGAAATCGGCCTGGTTGGACTTGTCCACCTGGTCGCGGGGAACGCCGGGCGGGTAGACCTCGGCGCGCGGCACCAAGCCGTAGCGGCCGTCCACCCACAAGCCCATCGCCTCGAATATATTCAGCCCGTCGCGAACGGAGACCGTCGTCATGTTCAGGTGTCCCGAGGTCGGATCCACCGCGGCGCCCTGCACCGCGACGACCTGCTTGCCCTCCACCTCGCCGAGGGTATTGAAGGTGGGACCAGGGCCGAGAGCGACGAACGGCACCGTCACCGCACTGCCCACCACACCGAGGACGAGCACGGGCACCAGAGCCGCTATCAAGGTGATGATCCGACGATTCACCCGGCCCACAGTAGCGGCTCCACGATCACCATCCGCGTAGCCTTGGGGGCATGAGCGACGTGCCCTTCGGATTCTCGAACCGCGACGACGATCCCGACCGCGACAAGCGTGACGATCAGGCCGGTTCCGGAGCGAACAACCCCTTCGCCTTCGGCATGGGGTCTTCGGGCGCGGCCGGATTCGATCCCGCGGCCTTCGGGCAGATGCTGACCTCGCTCGGGCAGATGTTCTCCACCATGAGCCAGCCGGGCGGCCAGGCGAGTCCGGTCAACTACGACGTCGCCAAGCGGCTGGCTCGCCAGCAACTCGGATCGACGGTCGCGCCGATCACCGACGGTGCGCAGCGCGCCGTCAGCGATGCCGCGCATCTGGCCGAACTGTGGTTGGACGCGGCGACCACCCTGCCCGCCGGGGCCACCAGGACGGTCGCGTGGTCGCCCAACGATTGGATCGAGCAGACACTGCCGACCTGGAAGCGGCTGTGCGATCCGGTCGCCGAGCAGGTCTCGGGTATGTGGAGTTCGACACTGCCGGAGGAGGCCAAGCAGTTCGCCGGGCCGATGCTCGGCATGCTCGGGCAGATGGGTGGTCTGGCCTTCGGCTCGCAGCTGGGGCAGGCGCTGGGACAGCTCGCCCAGGAGGTGCTGACCTCCACCGATATCGGGCTGCCGCTGGGTCCGGCCGGAACCGCGGCGCTGTTGCCCAGCGCGATCAGCGAATTCAGCAAGGGCCTGGAACGTCCCGAAAGCGAGATCCTGGTCTATCTGGCCGCCCGCGAGGCCGCTCACCAGCGGCTGTTCGCCCATGTGCCGTGGCTGCGGCAGCAGGTGCTGGGCGCGGTCGAGGATTACGCGCGGGGCATCCGCATGGACTTCTCCGCGATCGAGGAGGCCGCGCAGAACATCGATCCGATGTCGCTGACCGATCCGTCGAAACTCGAGGAACTGCTGTCGCAGGGCACCTTCGAACCGCAGACCACCCCGGAGCAGAAGGCCGCGCTGGAGCGGCTGGAAACGCTGCTGGCACTGATCGAGGGCTGGGTTCAGGTCGTGGTGGCCGAGGCGGTCGGCGACCGGCTGCCCGGTGCGGGTGCGCTGGCCGAGACGCTGCGCCGCCGCCGCGCCACCGGCGGTCCGGCCGAGCAGACCTTCGCCACGCTGGTCGGCTTGGAGTTGCGTCCGCGCAAGCTGCGGGAGGCGGCCACGCTGTGGCAGCGGCTGACCACCGACGCGGGAATGTCGGCGCGCGACGCGGTGTGGGCGCATCCGGATCTGCTGCCCAGCTCCGAGGATCTCGACAAGCCGAGCGGCTTCATCGACGGTGTGATCGGCGGCGGCGCCGATGTTTTCGACGATCCGCTGGCGCAGCTGGCCGAGACCGAGGCCCGCGAACGCCGCGAAGGCGCTGCGGCGCAACAGGAGCGGCCGAACGAGAACGCGGCAGGCGACAAGAGCCCGGAAGGCACTGCCGCCCAGGACGATTCCGGTTCGGGCACGAATCCGCCGGACGCCGGTGACGAGCGCGGCGAGAACGAGGATCGCTGACCGGCGGCGTCACCGAGGCCGGTCGGCCCGGCCTCAGCCCAGTCGAGCTTCGGCGGTCGCGTAGCCGAACAGCTTGCGCCCCTTGGACAATGCGTCGACCACGACGGTCACCATCCGGCGGCGCGAACTGAGCCAGCCGACCTGTCCGCCGAACAGGATCGACGCCGGAGCATCGGAGTCGACGGGCAGATAGTGCATCTTGGGCGCGTACTGCACCCGCAGTTTCGTCAGCGCGGTCGGATCGCCGAGCCAGCGACCGAGATATCCCGCGACCAGGCCGAACGTCAGCATGCCGGGCACCGTTCCCGTCGTGGTGCCGCAACGGTGCGGATCGACGACACCGGCGTGCCGCACCACATCGTCGGCCGCGACCGTGACGGTGTCGGCGGGCAGATCCGCGCCCACCGCCAGCGGGCCGAGATCCACGAGAGGGCGCGGCAGCGACGGTTGGATCCGGTCGCGCTGCGGCGTGCGCAGGCGCCGTTGCGCCGAAACCGGTTCGAGATCGTGCGGCCGGCCGGACGTCCCCGTTCGCGCACAGGTTCCGGGCTGGGTGTGCACCAGCAGCGTAGAGGAGCCGCTGGTCACGACCTGGCCGTCGTCGTCGCGCAGCAGGGTGGTCACGGAGACCACGTCGTAGTCGCGGTAGTGGCGGAAGGATTCGAATCCGATTTCACAGCTGATGCGGTCGCCGGCCAGCAGTGGGCGCACGATTTCCAGCGTGCGGTCGGCGTGCACGACGCGCCCGTTGTGGAAGCCCGGCACGAGCGCCTCGAGCGTGCTTTCCTCGGCGCGCATCCATACCGTGGTGGCGAAGGTCGGCGGGGCCACCAGGGCATCGAATCCCCGAGCGGCGGCGGCACGTTCGTCGCAGTGGATGGGGTCGGTGGCGCCTATCGCCCGGGCGTACTCGCGAATCGCGTCCGCCGCGATCGGACGATCGCCGCGGGTCCGAAACCGATGTTCGCCGTGCAGCGATGCCACCGGTGGCACGTCGAGGGATGCGCTGACCATGTTGCTCCTTTAACCGACCCGAATCGACCCGATTGTCGGCCGCCGGTGGCCGGGCGTTAGCACTCTCGGCGCCGGTCTGGAAAATTCACGGCGAGTCGTCGGCGAGTTTTGTGAAACGGTGCGTTCGGAGCGGGGCCGCGACTCGAGTCGAAGCACCCTGTGGACAACGTCGAACCTGTGGATAACCAGGGGTTTTCCACCCGCTGCGAGCAGGGCCGGCGACAATACTGAGGCCCATGACGTTGTCACACGCACGTGGACCGATGTTGCATCCGCGGGTGGCGGTTCTGCGCCGGCCCTCGGGCGCGGTGCAATTGGGATGGGATCCCGAACGCGCGGTACTCCTGCACCCGCCCGCCGTCGAGACCGATGCGGTCGTCGCCTTCGTCCGGCTGCTCGACGGTCTGCACAGCCATCCTCAGCTTCTGTGGGAGGCCGGGCAACTCGGTCTCGGTGGCGTGGCCCTGGAGCTGTTACGCGATATCGACGCGGCCGGACTGCTGGTGTGGCCGCGGGCGCGCCGCACTCGCGTGCGGACCGTGCACGTACACGGCCGCGGGCCCCTGGCGGATTCGCTACACGACGGTATTCGGCGACTGGGCATCACTCCGACGCGTTCGAGCGAGTACCGCGGCGGTACTTCGGATTTCCTACCGTCCACCGATCTGGTGATACTCACAGATGCGCTGGTGCCGGTGCCGGAACTGGTCAGCATGCTGCTGGTGCGCCGGATCCCGCACCTGCAGGTTCGCATCCGCGACGGGCACGGTGTGATCGGGCCGCTGGTGCTGCCCGGCGGTACCAGCTGTCTGCGCTGCGCCGACCTGACCCGCACCGAATTCGACGCCGAATGGCCGCATCTGGCGGCGCAACTGCTCGGCCGGACCGGCTACGCCTCCCCCGCGACCATTGCCGCCACCGCCGCCCTGACGCTGCGCGAGATCGAATCGATCATCGAGGATGCCGCCGACGACCCGCCCCGAACCCTGGACACCACACTGGAATTCGATCCACACACTCGGCGCGTCGCCCGGCGCCGCTGGACCCCGCACGCGGACTGCGCCTGCCGCCGAATCGCAGCCACGGTAACCGAAGCGGCGGCCGACGATCGCGCGGCATCCGTCGCCGGAGGATCGGTATGAGCGCGACGAAGGTGGCCCGCGCCGCAGCTCGGGCGGTGACAGAGTCTCGCCTCAGGGCCGCCGTGGTCTCGATCGCGAGGTGGGCGGGTTCGGTCGGATCAGTGCTCGCTGGTGGCCGAGTCGTTGAAGGACCAGACGGCCGCGGGCCGGCCGGTGGCCTTGGTTCGCATTCGTTCCCCGGTGCGGGTGAGGCCGGGGATCGCGGCCAGGGTGCGGTTGAGGTTGCCGGGGTCGGGACGAGTGCCGGCCAGCGCCGTCGCAAGGGCAACCGCGCGCGTGGCCGGGAAGTGTTCGCCGATCAGGGGACGGGTGAAAGTGAGGTCCTTCCAGAGCATCTCGGCGAGCCGTTCCCGGGCGACCTCGACGATCATGTTGTGGTCGAAGGCCAGCGGCGGGACCGCATCGAACGAAACCCATCGAGCACCGGTGGGTGTTGCGGGGCCCCCGAGTACCGCCCACATCGCGATCGAGAGCGTCGGCCCGCGCGGATCGCGGTGCGGTTCGTCGAACGTGACCAGCTGACCGACGGCGAGAATCGCATCCTCGGGCACGCCCAGTTTGCTGTGTACCGCGCGGCGGGCCGCCGTCACGAGTCGCTCACCGCGGCCGAGCAGCACACCGGGCAGGGCGAGCTCGCCGGCGAACGGCTCCCACTGCCTCGGCGCCACCCCGAAGGTGACGGCCGGGTCGTCGGCGCCGAATCGCAGGGCGAGGACATCGAGCGATACGGCGGATTGCTGCTCCACGGCCAACCATCATGCCGCAGCCGCGACCCGGGCCACGCGATCGGCGCGATCGGGGCCGTGCCCGGTCAGCACCACCGGCGCGCCGAGCCGGCGTTCCAGGAATTCCGGAACGTCCGCCGGCAGCGGAACGAGATCCGGGGTGCTCTGCGCGAGGAGACCTGTCAGCCACCGCTGATGACCCAGATCCCGCCAGGCGCCACAATCGATCCGGTCCCGATATCCGTCCGGGGCGAAATATCCTGCGGCAGCGCGGAAGTCGTCACGACCGGCCACGAGATCCAGGTGGTTGACGGCGAGGGCGTCGACTCCCCCGCACGCCTCCACGGCATAGCGCAGCAGGACCGGATCCAGATGGCCGACGCGAAAGACGCCCTGATACGGACCGGTGGCATTGTGCGGCTCCGGGACCGCCAATGCCGTGTCCTCGGTCGGGAAGGGGCCCGCGCCGTGGCGAGTCTGGTACGCACGTGTCACTCCCACCACCGTGCCCGGTGCGCCGATGCGTGCCAGCATGGCGCGGGCACGGCGGGGCTCCACCGTCGACCAGGTGGTGTAGGGGTGCAGGCCCCGCCATTCGTCGAGCAGCACGCCCTGGGCACCCTCGAAGACCAGCCGGCCCGCGGCGGCGAAGACCGCGAGCTGCTCGCCCGGCACCAGTGCGACCGTCCGCGCGAATTCCGTATACACCTCGACGAGGGCGTCGATCGGCTCCCAGCCGTGCCGCCCGCGCGCCAGCAGCGGCGCGTAGTGCCGCTCCAGAGCGATCAGCTTGCGGCGCAGGACATCCGGGCTCCGGCAGTCCCGGACCCGAGGCGCATCGTGCTCGAGTGCGTAGCGCACGGTCTCCCCGATGCCCATACCGCAGGAACCGTGCCGTGCGGCACCGCGCGCATCCTCGCGGCAGCGGTTGGCGGCTCCGTGGATCGGAGTGGTCAGCAGTGCGCGCTCGTCGACGACGATCGATCCCAGCGGATCCGCGACCTCCAACGCGGCCAACGCTTCGGCCTCGGCCGCCAGGGCGATCGGATCCACCAGCACATGCCGCGACAGCACCGTCGGCACGCCCGACAGCGTGCCCGATCCGAACTGCCGGAAGGTGTGGCGCCGGCCGTCGGCGATCACGGTGTGCGCGGCCTGCGCGCCGCCGTTGAAGCGCACGACGGCCGCCACCTCCAAGCCGGCCTGTGGCGAGCACAGCCAATCCACGGTGGCGCCCTTCCCGGCGTCGCCGAATCCCAGATCGACCACGATCACATGCCGGTCGCCGAACATGATGTGTTCCCTTCGCTTGTCGGATCGGGCTCGCGATCAGAACCGGACGTCGTCGTCGCCCGGGGTCGCCGCCGGCAGTGCGCCCGCACCGCTGGAGCGGACGGGAGTACCGATCGGGGCCAGCGCCTTACCGACGACCTCGGCGGCGTCGGATCCGATATCCCGCAGATCGGCCAGGCCGGCACCCAGATCGACGCGGTCCTCGCCGATCCCGATGGTCAGCGCGATGAGTTCGCACACCGCCGCCGGATCGTCCAACCGCAGCACCCGCTCTCCGAGCACTCCCCGCCAGTGCTCGAGAATCTCCGGGTCGGTGTAGTAATGGGACTGATTCGGCAGGATGTAGTACACATGCCACCGATCGGCCAGCTCGCGGTAGATCGAGGGAACCGAAATGTCCTGTGGCACATCGTCGCCGATCACCCGGCGTACATGCGCCGCCGCGAGTCGCGACTTGTTCAGCTCGTCACCCACGATGAACAGATAGCCCTTGCGTCCGCGCCTGTCCCACGCGTCCGTCGCCGTGTGCCGGGCCATGAAATACGCTGCGAGTTCGTAACTTTCGGATTTCTGTCCGCCACCGCCCCCCTCGAGCAGAATCAGGCGCAGCTGTTCGTCCATCCGATTGTCGGACTCGAACTGCCCGATCTGCAGCGGCACCCGATCACAGTCCGCATCGCCGATTCCGCCGAACAGAATCTGCGGATCCTCCGCATATCCCTTGCGCTGCAACAGCCCGTGCAGGGTGGCCAGCTTCTCCTGCATGATGCGCGGGACCCGCCCCATCGACCCGGTGACGTCGAACAGCACCGCGATCGGCAGCGAGGCCCCGTGCTCGTCGGAATCGCGGGATTCGCGCACCCCGACGCCGAAGGGGTCGAGCAGCGGATGCGCGACCCATTCCGGATAGGGCTTGGCCCGCATGTCGGCGGTATAGCCGAAGTCGTCGAGTCCGCGGGCGGCGCGGAAGGTACGCGCGGCGTCGTAGGCACTGTCGTCCCACTGTCCGTATCCCATGGTGATCACTGTCCTTTCGGTAGTTCGAACGGCCGGAATCGGCGGGCGCCGTACAGCCGGTCGAGCAGGTCGTCGAATTCGTCGAGCAGGGTGCGAGCGTCGGGCCGCAGCCGGGGCGCGGATTGCAGGCAGCCCTCGGCGAAGGCGCGCATCGGTGCGGGCGCGCGGTCGCCGAGCATGGTGAGCAGCAGCCGGTGGGCCAAATACACATCGGTGCGGGGGCAGACCCCGCTGCCCGTTTCGGGCGGATAGTCGATCGAGGCCGGCGTGGCCGTCGGCACCCGCCCGGGCCGGGTCGCGAACGACCAGCCGACCAGCACCACCCCGTGCAGACGGGGATGGATGAGCACGTTCTCCGCGGATACCGCGGTGTGCACCCAGTGCGCGGTCGCGGCACCGGCGAGGCAGCGCAGCAGCCGGCGGTGCATCCAGGCGTAGTCGCGTGGGTCGAGTCCGCGCGGATACGCGGCGCGAACTCGAGCCAGCGTCACGAACCCGTCGGTCAGCGCGTCGAGCACGTTGATCGCGCGCACCTCGCCGGATTCGGTATCGGTGTGGTCGACGGTGTCGATCAGGCGCGGGTAGTACGGCGTCAGCCATTCGTGCTCGCCGGTGAGCGCGGCGATATCCGTCAGCGCGTTTCGCTCGTTCGCCAGCAGCGAATTCGCGGCCTGCCGCCGTGCGATCTTCACCACGGCGGCCGCCGAGTCGGTGCGGTACAGGTCCGCGACGGAACCGGCGGCGTGCAATGCGCCGAGGCGATACCGCCCCCGCATGCCACACATCTCGAAGGTCTGCTCGGCCGCCAGCCAGCTCCGATACAACTCGCCGAGGCGGACGAATGCCGCGGTGGCCCGCTCGGCGTCGGCCGCGGCCACCCGGTCCGGATGCAGCGCGGCGGCCAGCCGCAGATACGTCCGATGCGCGATGCGGCGAGCGGCGGAATCCGTTGTCGCCACGCCGAACAGGTCTTCCGGACGCCGCACCTTCCGGAGGGTCGCCGCGGCTGCTCGCAGTGTCGTCATAGTTTTAGTCTAACCGACTAAAACACTGCCCATAGAGATTCGCACCAACTTTTTGTATGACCAAAACAGGCGACGAACACCCGCCGACCACCACCGATAAGCCGTTTCCCAGGGATTCGCACACGCAGACCACGGCCCCGACCGGCCCGACTGTGACCGATGACACGTCTCGCTCCAGGGGTGGAGTTCACGCAATTCACATGGCACGCGACATGGTGGGTCAGCCATGATGGGGGTGTGTCTGAGATTGTGCGCCGTAGCTCATCCCGCAACGCCAAGTTGGCGAAGATTCCACTAGGTATCGCGGGACGGGCCGCTGTGGGGTTCGGCCGCAAACTCGCCGGCGGCGACAAGGGCGAGATCAATGCCGAGTTGAATCAGAAGGCCGCCGAGCAGATCTTCTCCGTTCTCGGCGAGCTCAAGGGCGGCGCAATGAAATTCGGCCAGGCGCTGTCGGTGATGGAGGCCGCCGTACCCGAGGAGTTCGGCGAGCACTATCGCGAGGCGCTGACCAAGCTGCAGGCCGCCGCGCCGCCGCTGCCGGCCGCCGCGGTGCACCGGGTGCTGGACCAGCAACTGGGCACGGCCTGGCGCAAGCGCTTCCGTTCCTTCGACGACGCCCCTACCGCCTCGGCCAGTATCGGACAGGTACACAAGGCCGAGTGGTCCGACGGCCGCACGGTGGCGGTGAAGGTCCAGTACCCCGGCGCCGACGAGGCGCTGCGCGCTGACCTCAAGACACTCAATCGGATGGCCGGCATGATCGCCGCCGTCGTCCCCGGCGCCGACGTCAAACCCATCCTCGCCGAGATCACCGAGCGCACCGAGGAAGAGCTCGACTACCGCACCGAGGCCGCCAACCAGCGCCGCTTCGCCAAAGCCTTCGACGGGCACCCGAGGTTCCTGGTACCCAAGGTGGTGGCCGGGGCACCGAAGGTGATCGTCACCGAGTGGCTCGACGGCACCCCGGTCTCCCAAATCATCAAGCGCGGCCACCAGGATCCGGCGGGCACGGTCGAGCTGCGCAACCGCGTCGCAACCCTGATGGGTGAATTCCACTTCTCCTCCCCCGCCCTGGCCGGCCTGCTGCACGCCGATCCGCACCCCGGCAATTTCATGATGCTCGACGACGGCCGGTTGGCGGTGCTCGATTTCGGCGCCTGCGCCCCGCTGCCCGACGGCTTCCCGCCCGTGCTGGGCCAGATGGTGGCGATGGCGGTCGAGGATCGGTTCGAGGAACTGACCGAGCTGATGTACAGCAACGGCTGGGTGATTCCCGGCCGCACCGTCACGCACGCCGAGATCGCCGACTATCTGCGCCCGTTCACCGATCCCATCCGCGAGGATTCGTTCCACTTCACCCGCAAGTGGATGCAGCGCGTGGCGGGCAAGGCGACCGACGTGAGCCGCCCGGAGATGAAAACGGGTATGTCGCTGCAACTTCCGGCCGAACACATCATGGTGTTCCGGGTGCTGATGGGTTCGATCGGCATCTGCGCGCAGCTCGACGCCGAGGTTCCGTTCATGAAGCTGATGCACGACTGGGTACCCGGCTACGCCGAATACCGAAGCGCCAGCTGATCGTTCACCTACCCCGAATATGGGACGAGCCCCGCATCCGACAAAGATGCGGGGCTCGTTCGTGCTCCCAGAGGTGGCCGAGGCGGATCCGCGCTCGGCCCGAACCGGCGCCGATCACGCCAGTGCGACCTTACGCGGGCGGCCGCGCGGCCGCTTGCGGGCGATCACGACGCCCTGTTCGAAGATCTCGCCGCCCCAGACACCCCAGGGCTCGGCGCGATCCAGGGCAGCCGCGAGGCACCCCTTGCGGATCGGGCAGGAAGCGCACAGTGCCTTGGCCTCTTCCAGCTGGGTCGGGCTTTCGGCGAACCACAGGTCCGGGTCACCGACTCGGCAGGGCAGGGTCAGCGCGACACCGCGGGTGCGGGCCGGCCTCGAGGCCTGGGTCGATCGGCATGTCGCGCGAGTAACGGTCGCGGTGGACACGTCTTGCTCCTTCAGCTCGTGCAGCGGTGGTTTCGTTGTCTTCCGCGAAACCGGTGCCGGTGGCTGGAGGCCGAAAAGAACTATGGCCACGGTTTCGCTTCGGGCGATCCGTGGCCAGGAGGCTGTGGTAGTGGGTTCTACCTGAACCGACTTCGGTGTCGGTTACTGATCACGGTCGCTGGGTGTGCGTTGCGGAGGCGGGCTGCCTGCAGATTCGCCGTCATACGATCGGCTTCGACTGCGAAGGCGTGGGCTGCGTCGGTGTGGAAACCGACGTGTGCCGGGTGCCAACCCCACTCGGACTTGTCTGCGGCAATTGCATATGCGGGCGCTTGCGGTCGAGCACCGATAATGCTTGCGACAGACAGACCGGTCCCCTGCAAGGCGAGGACCCCCCGGGAGGCGGACACGACAGAAACCACCGGTGCCACAACGCTTCTCGAAGCGAGAGTCACGATGTTGTTCATTTTGTCTACCTCCCTCCTACTCGTTATCCGACTGATCACTGTGCGCGCCGGAATGCCCTCCCAGCGCGTGATCACCACCCTACGGGTGCGATACACAACCGCACAACCTATTTTTCACCTGCGGTTTTGTCACTCGCGCAGCGCTCACCGAATTACCGGTTGCGCACCCGGGATCGCACGATCGCCAGCAGCTCCGGGCCGAACTGCTGCGACTTCTGCTGTCCGATACCCGGAATCGCGGCGAGCGCGTCCTCGTCCATCGGCACCTGTTCGGCGATCGCGGTCAGCGTTTTGACGCTCACCACCGCGAACGGTTTGATCTGCAACTCCTCGGCCCGCTGCCGTCGCCACTCCTGCAGCGCGCCGAGCAGTTCGGTATCCACCTCGGCCGGGCAGCCCGAGCAGCGGCCGAGCAGCGTGTCGGTCGAATTGAGCAGGGAACGCCCGCAGACCCGGCAGACCGGCAGCCGGCGGCCGCGACCACCCCGCGCACCGGCCTGCTGGGCGACCATCGACGCCGGAGAATCCTCCGGCACCAGCCCGGTGAGGAATCGGCTGCGCCGCCGGTTGCGGCGCCGGCCGTCGGCACGCGCCAGCGCCCACGACAACCGCAGATGTTCGCGCGCGCGGGTCACGCCCACGTAGAGCAACCGCCGTTCCTCCTCCAGCGCGGCCTCGTCGGTCACCGCGCCGCCCTCGCCCAGAACATGGGCGATGGGCAGGGTGCCGTCGGTGAGCCCGACCAGGAAGACCGCATCCCATTCCAGCCCCTTCGCCGCGTGCAGCGAGGCCAGCGTCACACCCTGCACGGTCGGTGGGTGGCGGGCCTCGGCGCGGGCGGCCAGTTCCCGCAGCAGTCCGGCGAATTCGAGGCCGGGATCGTGGGCGGCGAGCTCCTCGGTGAGCTGTACCAGCGCGACCAGCGACGACCAGCGCTCGCGGGCCTGCGCACCGGCCGGCTCCTCGGCCGTGAGCCCGAGCCGGGCCAGCACCGCGCGCACGAGCGTCACCACCTCGGGGCCACGCGCCGCGGGCAGGTCGTCGCGGGCTCCGGCCTGCCGCAGCGCCTGCACCGCCTGCCGGACCTCGGCCCGCTGGAAGAATCCCTCACCGCCGCGGACCTGGTACGGGATGCCCGCGTCGGTCAGCGCCTGCTCGTACACCTCGGACTGGGCGTTGATGCGATACAGCACGGCGATCTCGGCGGCCGGGACACCACGCCCGAGCAGACCGGCGATGCCCTTGGCGACGGCGGTGGCCTCGGCGACCTCGTCGTCGTATTCGGCGAACGACGGTTCCGGCCCGTCGGCGCGCTGGCCGACCAATTGCAGCCGGGTCCCCGCGATGCGTCCGCGCGCGGCGCCGATCACGCGATTGGCCAACGACACCACCTGCGGCGTGGATCGGTAGTCCCGTTCCAGCCGGACCACGGTGGCATCCGGGAACCGGCGAGAGAAATCGAGCAGATAGGCGGGACTGGCGCCGGTGAACGAGTAGATCGTCTGATTGGCGTCGCCGACCACGGTCAGATCGTCGCGATCGCCGAGCCACGCGTCGAGTACCCGCTGCTGCAGCGGGGTCACGTCCTGATATTCGTCGACGACGAAGCACCGGTAGCGGCCACGGAATTCCTCGGCCACGGCCGGGTAGTCCTCGAGCGCGGCGGCGGTGTGCAGCAGCAGATCGTCGAAATCGAGCAGCAGACCGTCCGCAGTGTTCTTCAACGTCTCGTAGCCGGTGTAGACGGCCGCGACCTTGTCCGCCTGATACGGGATGTCGCGGTGGTGGCGCTGGGCGGCGCCGGGGTAGTCCTCCGGCGCGATGAGCGAGGCCTTCGCCCATTCGATCTCGCCCGCCAGATCACGCACGTTCTCCGTCGCGGTCGGCAGGCCGACGCGCTGGGCGGCCTGGGCGACGACCGCGAATTTGGAGTCGATGAGTTTCCACGGCACGTCGCCGACGATCTGCGGCCAGAAATACTTCAGTTGCCGCAGCGCCGCGGCGTGGAAGGTACGCGCCTGGACGGTCTGCGCATCGCCACCCAGGCCGAGCGCACGCAACCGGGACCGCAGCTCACCGGCCGCCCGCGCCGTGAAGGTCACCGCCAGCACCTGGTCGGCACGCACATGCCCGGCCGAGACCAGATGGGCGATGCGGTGGGTGATGGTCCGGGTCTTGCCGGTGCCGGCGCCCGCGATCACATACACCGGCCCACGCGGCGCCCGCACCGCGGCTGCCTGCTCGGGATCGAGCCCGTCGAGCCGCAGGCTGGTCGATGAGGTCGGGACAGGCACGCGCTCCATCATGACAGGCACCACCGACATCCGTGCCGCCGCGACGACGCCCCCGGTTGCCCCGCCACGGGGGTCCCGCCGCGGCTCCCCCGGCCGGCGCGCCCGTCGCTCAACTCCGCGCGTCCCGCAGCGTCCGCAACGATGCGGCGAAGTCGGCGGTACGGGCGTGCAACGGCCCGAAGAACTCCCGGTCGCAGTCCTCCACCGCGACGATCGCGCGATTGACCAGTGCCACACCGGCTTTCGTCGGAACCAGGGATTTCGCGCGCCGATCGTGCGGATGATCCCGCCGCTCGATCAGGCCCTTCTGTTCCAGGGCGCGCAACACCTGGGAGGTCATCATCGGGTCGGTGGCGGCATGGGCGGCGAGATCGCGCTGCGTGATCGGGGTGCCGGCGTCCGACCCGCCGAACCAGGTCAGCGCGGCCAGCAGAACGAACTGCACGTGAGTGAGATCGAACGGGGCCAGCGCCGCGCGCACCGCTGCCTGCCACCGGTTGGTCACCTGCCACAACAACAGGCCGGGGCTTTCGTCGGCGCTGCCGAATTCGGTTCGCAGGGCACGATTTTCGTCACTCACCGAGCGGCCGCCGACATCTCGCCCGCGTCCTCGCCCAGCATGGCCCGGGAGATGACCTCGAAGTCGTGCGCGCTCAGTTCCACCACGCCGCGCCGGAGCACGATGCCCCAATGGGGGACGCTGGTGAGATCGAGGTCACCGCGCACGGAATCGATCGCGACATCGCGCGCGTCCGGGCGGTAGGTCACCGCGCGCCGCCACGGCCGGAAGCAGCCGCCCTGATCGTCGGCCTGCCACACGGGCCGATCGTCGATCGTGCCGATCGCGGTGAACGACTTCACCGCGTCCCCCTCGCGCATACCGGTTCTGGGCGAGTAGTAGACGAGCCCGTCACCCGGCCGCATCCGTTCGACCGCGGTTCGCTTGCCGTGATTGGCCTGCGCGATGCCGAGCGCCACCCCGCGACGCACGTGATCGCGGGAGACGACGGCCAGCCAGTACTTGCTCATGATGTCCTCCTCGAACGATTCAGCGGATGCCCGGAACGGCCCGGCGCGCCTCGGCCGTCTCGACCAGCGCCGCGAGGTCACGGTGGACGGAATCGGCCAGTCCGCCGCCCATCAACGCCGACCACAGCCGGCGCAGCGGGCCGGTCATCGAAATGGTCACCGACACCTCGGTGCCCGCGGCCGTCTCCGCCACGTGGTGCGCGAAGATCAGCCGGGCGCCGAACAACCGGGAGACGTCGACGAACTCCTCGCCGGTCAGCTTCTCGATCTCGAACGCGACCTTCGGGCCTCCCTTCGGCTTCAAGGTGCCCGTCGCCCCCTCGGCGAAGGGGCCGTCGAGCCGGACCCACTCGGTGTCGGCATTCCATTCCGGCCAGGTGGCCATATCGGCCCAGACCGCGAAGAAGTCGGCGGGTGCGGCGGTGGATACGGCGTGAGCTGCGGCAATCTGCGTCATGGGATTTAGTATGCGCGCTTACTATCTGTCTGGCAAGTCCCTCCGGCGGACATCACAGCCAGCCGTGGGAACACGGAAAACCGATTCGATGTTCAATCAGGCGTGACTGCTACTGACCTGACCATGTACTCGACGACCTGGTGCGGCTACTGCCGCCGCCTGAAGAAGCAACTCGACGAGGCGGGCATCACCTACACCGTCGTCGACATCGAACAGGATCCCGACGCGGCCGAGTTCGTCGGCAGCGTGAACGGCGGCAACCACGTGGTGCCGACCGTCAAGTACTCCGACGGGTCCACCGCGACCAACCCGAGCCTCGCCCAGGTGAAGAGCGCTCTCGCCGCGATCGGCTGACCGACGGCGAGCGCGGGCGAATCAGCCTGCCGCAGCCCAGGATTCGACGATGGTGCGGGCGATCGAGATGGAGCCCGGCAGCAGGAGCCGTTGCTGCTCGGCATTTCCGGTGTCGCCGGTGACCGAACCCCACGCGCCCGCGGCCAGTGCCGTGCGCACCTCGTCGCGGGTGAACCAGTGGGCCTCGGCGATCTCACCGTCGGAGAAGACCAGCGGTGCATCGGGATCGGCGACCGCGGCGAACCCCAGCATGAGCGAACGCGGCAGCGGCCACGGCTGACTGCCGAGGTAGCGGATGTCGCGCACCGCGACGCCGACCTCCTCGCGAATCTCGCGTTCGACGCAGCGTTCCAGCGACTCCCCCGCCTCCACGAAGCCGGCCAGCAGCGAGAACATCTTCTCCGGCCAGTTCTGCTGCCGGCCGAGCAGGACCCGGTCGCTACCGTCGTGCACCAGGCAGATGATGGCCGGATCGATACGCGGGAATTCCTCGTGTCCGGAGGCGTTGAAGCGCGACCAGCCGGCATTCGACACGGTGGTCGGGCTGCCGTCGACAGCGCTGTAGCGGGCGCGGTCGTGCCAGTTCAGCAGCGCCAGTGCGGTGGACAGAATGCCGAGAATCACGTCGTCGAGGTGCAGCGAGGTGCCCACCACCCGCAGGTCCATCAACTGACCCTCGAGCTCGTTGTCCCGAACCCCCCAGATGTGCGCGCCGTCGACCACACCGAGCAGGACCGCCTCGGGCACCGGCTCGGACGCATAGTCCAACGCCGCCTCCAGCACCAGCTGAGCACCGTCGATCCGAACCTGCCCCCGCCGGTTCATCCGCACCAGTTTGGCCTCGGCCCACCCTTGCTTCAACGCCTGCTCGTCCGAGCGCAACGTCTCCGCACGATCGAGGGCGGAACGAGACAGCAGTGGAAGACCATTCAGTTCGAATAACGACACGCTTCGAGGGTATCGCGGTGGTTGCGACCTGCGCGGAGCAGGCTTCCCCGGTCCGGGCTATTTGTGCACGCGGCGGATGTAGAGGAGTTTGTCGCCGGTTTCCAGGGCGTCCACCTCGGGCTCGTCGACCCGGATCAGCGTGCCCTCCCGGACCACGCCGAGCACGATATCCCGCAGATGCCGCGGCGAACCGCCGACCTCGTCGGATTCCACGTCGCGTTCGGCGATCGCGAACCCGGCCTCCGGGGTGAGCAGGTCCTCGATCATGTCGACGACGCTGGGCGTGGTGGTCGCGATACCGAGCAGCCGGCCCGCGGTCTCCGAGGAGACCACGACCGAATCCGCGCCCGATTGCCGCACCAGATGGGTGTTCTCGGCCTCCCGGATCGACGCGACGATCTTGGCCTTGGCATTGAGTTCCCGCGCGGTGAGCGTGACCAGCACCGCGGTGTCGTCCCGGTTCGCGGCGATGACCAGCGAGGCCGCGTGCTGAGCTCCGGCCAGCCGCAGCACATCCGATTGCGTCGCCGAGCCGTGCACCGTCACCAGGCCGGCATTGGCCGCGGCCTCCAAGACGGTCGCATCGGTGTCGACCACCACGATCTCGGCAGGTTGCACCCCGTCGCCGAGCATCGCGTCGACCGCGGTCCGGCCCTTCGTCCCGTATCCGACGACCACGGTGTGATTACGCACCTTCTGCCTCCATCGCTGAATTTTGAACGCCTGCCGGGACCGCTCGGTGAGGACCTGCAGGGTGGTGCCGACCAAGACGATCAGGAACAACACGCGCAGCGGGGTGATGACGATCGTGTTGATCAGGCGCGCCTGCTCCGTGATCGGGGTGATGTCGCCGTAGCCGGTCGTCGACAGTGAGACCGTCGAGTAGTAGGCGGCGTCGAGGAGAGTCAGTTCCTCGCCGCGGTTGTCGTGATAACCCGCGCGGCCGAAATAGACCACCAGCGTCGCCGCCACCAGCAGCAGCACCGCGAACGCGACCCGGCGGGTCAGCGAGACCCACGGGCTGGTCCGGATTTCGGGAATGCGGAGTATGCCGACCAGCGCGTAATCGGGACGATCCGTCAAACGGCCCAGACCTCGTGAGCTGTCACCGAACACGGTATCCCCCGGATATGTCGTTGCTCACCTGTGCCACAGATCGGCAGCGTACCGGCCGGAAGCCGGGTCGAGGGACTGGGCACGCGAGTAGGCAGGAGCGTAGCGTCACCACGGAGCGACCCCACTCGCGGCGGAGAGAGCGCGGAGCCGGGGCGGAGAAAGGAATACCGCATGAGTGACGCCGGTCGAGGCTCGCAGCGGCGAGCGGTGCTGATGAGCGCCGCCCTGTTCGGCATGGGCACGCTGCATTTCGTGGCGCCCAAGCCCTTCGATTCGATCGTGCCGCCGGCTCTGCCAGGGCGGGCGCGCACCTACACCTACGCGTCGGGTGTGGCCGAAATCGGCGTGGCGGCCGCCTTGGCCGCCCCGCGGACCCGGCGGCTCGGGGGCCGGCTCGCGGTGCTGTTGTTCCTCGCCGTCTTCCCGGCCAACATCCAGTTCGCCGCCGATTCGGTGCGAAATCCGAAGGCGGCCAAGGCGATCAAGTGGGTGTCGGTGCTGCGGCTGCCGTTCCAGGTGCCGATGATCACCCAGGCCCTGCGCATCAGCCGCGAAGCCGCCTGAGGCGCAACGGGTTTCACTCGGGCGGATAGTCGGGGGCGAAATCGGCTTCGGACACCAGGTCCGGGTCCGGCGGGGGTTCGGCACCCGGGTCGGCGCCGAACTCTTCGTCGGGCGGAAGGTCGGCGGCGGGTTCCTGGCCGTCCTGCGAGCCGGCGGGTGGCGCCCAGGCGGGCGCGACCTCGGCGATGAGTTCGGCCAGCTCGGCCGACCCCGGCAGTTCGGCGGGCGCGACCGTCCTGCCGCTGCGGACGTAATGGAATGCGGCACCGACCTTCTCCAGCACGAGCTCTTCGGCCTCCCCCGTCTGCGCGGCCATCATGCGAGCCCAGGCGACCCGGTAGACAGCCAGCTGCATCGCGACCGAGCGTTCCTCCGCGCGTGTCGGTTCCGCGCCGGTCTTCCAGTCGACGACCAGCCAGCGGCCGCCGGGTTCGCTGAACACCGCGTCCATCCGGCCGCGAATGAGCGTGCCGCCGATGCTGGTCTCGAATCCCACCTCGACATCGACGGGGTTGCGGTCGGCCCACGGCGACGCCAGGAACGCCTCCTGCAGCCGGATCAGATCGGCGTCACCCGCACCACTGTCGGCGGCGCCGGGCAGTTCGTCGAAATCGAGCAGCCCGACCGCGCCGAACCAGCGTTGCAACCACGCGTGAAATGCGGTGCCGCGCCGGGCGAGTGGGCTCGGCGGATACGGCAGCGGCCGCCGCAGCCGGGCCGCCAGCTTGGCCGGATCGGCCCGCATATCCACCAGCGCGGTGGCGGGCAGCTGCGCGGGCAACTCCACTTCGTGAATGCCCTCGGCCGTCGCGAAGTGCTCGGTGAGCAGGGCGTCCACATCGGCCGCCCAACCTTCGGGATCCGGGTCGGGCTCGGCGGGCGCCGCGTCTTCCTCCTCGCCCGCTCCGTTGCCGCCGTTAGTGCCGGAGGTCGCCGGGTCGTTGGTCAAGTCGGCGAAAAGGTCCAACTGGCGCGGAGTTTCGAGTGCGCCCGGGTCGTCCTGGGCCCGGCGGGAGGGAACCGAGGGGGCATCGTTCCGGGCGGGAGCGGTGTGGCCGTTCGACGTCTGCTTGCGATGATCACGAGGGTCGGGCTCGGGCGGAAGGTGCGCGAGCGCGGTACGGACCAGGGCCGCCCCCGCTTCGACCGCCTGCCGCCGCACGCCGAGCGGGTCGCGGGGCCAGTCGGCCACGGCGGGATTGTCGGTGAAGGGGTTGGGCGCGTCGGGGGGTGGCGGGTCGGCCCAGATATCGACGCGCACGGTGCCGTGTCCGGGTGACTCCGGATGGTCGGTCCACCGCTTCAGTTCGAGCAGGAAATCCGAGGGGCCCTTCGGCGTCGAGCCGGTCTCGGCCCAGTGGTGGGCCGAAACGAACAGCGCGCGTTCGGTTCTGGTGAGGGCCACGTAGAACAGGCGGCGTTCCTCGTCGAGGCGGCGGCGGGCCAGCGCCTCCTTGTGCTGTTTGATCGCCCGTTCCAGATCCGTGCGGTCGTACAGTTCGGTGAGATCGAGGACCGGAACGCCGTCGCGCACCGGCGCGGAATCCGTCGCGTCGCCGTCGCTGTCGCGTTGCCGGTCACCACGCAGGGAGGTGGGGAGTTCGGCGAGCGCGCCGAGCCAGGTCGCGGCGGCGTTTCCGGAGGGAAACAGGCTCCGCGATACGTGCGGTACGGCCACCACCTCCCATTCCAGCCCCTTCGCCGCGTGCACGGTGAGTACCTGGACGCGGTCGTGCGCCACCTCCACTTCGCCGGGCTCCAAACCGTTTTCGACCTCTTCGGCGGCGGCGAGAAAGCTCAGCAGGCCGGGCAGGGTGGCACGGTGGTCACCGGCGTAGCCCGCGACCACGTCGGCGAAGGCGTCCAGATGTTCACGCCCGGCGCCGGCGCCCGCGGCCGCGCGGCGGGTCTGGGTTTCCACCCCGACCCCGATCGTGCGTTCCACATCGGCGACCAGTTCGGGCAGCGACTGCCCGCTGCGCTCGCGCAGGGCTGCCAGCTCCCGCCCCAGGGCGACGATGCGCGCATAGCCGAGCTCCGAATACCGTTGCGCCGGACCGGGATCGGCGATGGCGTCCGCGATGCCCGCCTGTTCGGCGGGTTCGGGCGCCACGGCCCGCAACGCCTCCGACAACCCGGCCGCATCCGTGATGGCTTCCGCGCGACCCGGCGCCCCGACGATCGACAACTCCCGCGCCCGCGCCGACAACGCCTTCAGATCGCTCACACCCAGCCGCCAGCGCGCGCCGGTGAGGATGCGCATCGCGGCGCTGCCGGCCGCCGGATCGGCGATCAACCGCAGCGTGGCCACGATATCGGCCACTTCCGGAGTGGCGAGCAGACCACCCAGGCCGACGATCTCCACCGGCAGCCCCCGCGCGCGCAGCGCCTCGGCCAGCGGCGCCGCGTCGGCGTTGCGGCGTACCAGGACGGCGGAGGTCGGCGGTGGCCGTCCGGCGTCGGCACACCGCTCCCATTCCGCGGCGATCCGCTCGGCGACCCAGTTCCGTTCCTCGGCAACGGTTTCGGTGAGAGCCAGCGCGACGGTTCCGGCCGTGGCCTGCGGGCGGGGGCGCAGGGCGTCGACCCTGACCCCGCCCTCGGCGCCGCGCAGCGGTTCGGCGACCAGATTCGCCAGATCCAGCGCCTCCGGCGGATTGCGCCAGCTCGTCAGCAGCGGCAGTACCGGCGCGGCGACGTTCGGCGCGGCCGGGAAATCGGTGGTGAAGCGGGGCAGATTGGCCGCCGACGCACCGCGCCAGCCGTAGATGGACTGCATCGGATCACCGACCGCGGTCACCGCCGGGCGGTTGGCGAATTCCGTCGCCGGCACCTCGTCGCCGAGACCGACCGCGCCGCGATCCCCGAACAATGCCGCGAGCAGAATGCGCTGCGTGTGCCCGGTGTCCTGATATTCGTCCAACAGCACCAGGCGGAACCGCTCGCATTCCGCCGCCCCGACCTCGGCGTGGGTGGCGGCCAGCCGCGCGGCCAGCGACATCTGCGAGCCGAAATCCAGTGCGCCGCGGCGCCGCAACTCCTCGCCGAGCCGCGCGACCAGCGGCAGCAGCGCCACCCGATCCTGCTGTGCCTTGACGATCGCGCGCAGCTCCTGATTCGGGCCGCCGCGCTGTCGCGGGCCGGGCGGCAACGTCTCCACCAGCCGCTCCAGCTCCCGATGCGCTACCGCTAGCTGCTCGGGCGCCACCAGATGTTCGGCGAGCTGACCGGACAGCGCCAGCACCGCCTCGGTGACCGATACCGGCGTGCGCTCGGTATCGAGATCGCCGTCCCAGCCGGTGACCACGCGATGCGCGAGCTGCCACAACTGCGTTTCGGTGAGCAGGGTGGCCGAGGGCTCCACGGGCAGGAGCAGGCCGTGCTCGGACAGCAGCCGGCCGGCGTAGGAGTGATAGGTGCTGATCTCCGGTTCGGAGCCGACCAGTGTCGCGCGCAGACGACCGGTGCTGTCGATCTCGCGCAGCAGCGGCGATCCGGCCAGCCGCGCCAGACGGGTGCGAATACGAGTCGTCAACTGCTGCGCGGCTTTTCGGGTGAACGTCAGCCCCAGCACCGCGTCCGGGGCGACCAGCCGATTGGCGACCATCCAGACCACCCGCGCGGCCATCGTCTCGGTCTTGCCCGCGCCCGCACCGGCGACGACGAGCGTCGGGCCGAGCGGTGCTGCGATGACGGCGGACTGTTCGTCGGTGGGTGGCGGCAGGCCGAGTGCCTGCGCCAACTGCTCCGGCGTGATCGTCATCGATCCGTCACCTGGCGGCCGGTGTCCTGCACCGGGCAACTCCCGGCCACCTGGCAGTGCCGGCAGCCGTCGTTGCGCATGGCCAGGAAGCCGGGCCCGCGGGTGGCGGCCGCCGCATCGTGAATCGCCTTGCGCCACTGGGCGATACCGTCGGAATCCAGCGCGGTCTGCAACCGCTCGGTGGCCCCGTCGCGACTGGGTTTGGCGACGTAGACGAGGCGGGCGCCGCCCGGTTCGACACTGCCGCCGTCCACCTCGGCGGCGAATCCGCCCGCGCCCGCGGCCACCTGGTAGGTCGCGAGCTGGGCGTGATCCTGAGCGGCCTGTTTGGAGATCGGGGTCTTACCGGTCTTGACGTCGACGATGACGAAGCGCCCCAGCGCATCACGCTCCACCCGGTCTACCCGGCCGCGGATCCGCACCGGCACCTCGTCCGGATCGCGGGCCGGCAGCACACAGTCCACCGGCACCTCGACACCGACCTCGGCCAGCTCGGCGCGTGTGTTGCGCAACCAGGCGAGGAAGGTGTCGACCATGGATTCGGTGCGCCGCAACTCCAGCCGCGAGTGCCAGCTGTGCGGGCCGTCCTCGCCGGAAGCCGGGTCGACGGCCTTCCACGCCTTGACCAGCGCCGCCTTCACCTGATCCTCGGTCACCCGCCCGGCCAGCGCCTGGACCAGCGTGTGCACGAGATTGCCCTTGACGGCATGCGGGTTGTCCCCGTCGCTGCCACCGTGCCGCTCCAGTGCCCAGCGCAGCGGACAGGTCTGCAACAGCTCGACCGTCGACGGCGACAGGGCGACCGGGCCGTCACCGTCGTCCCACAGCGCCAGTTCCGAACTCGGGTCCGCGATGCCGTACCACTCGTCCGGATGCGCGCCGCGCACACCGGCCGCGGCCAGCCGGGCCAGCTGGGTGGCGGCCCGGTCCCGACGGGCGGGATCGGCGCCGTCGTCACAGACCACACCGCGCAGCTCGGCGATCAGGGCCTGCGCGACCAGTGCGCGCCCCGGATCGACCGGTGGCGGAATGCGTCCCGGCTCCCCCGGTTCGGCCTCCGGATCGAGTTCGGCCAGGAATCGGGAGGGCACCAGATCGCGGTCGCCGGTGACGGATTCGACCGCGGTCACCAGCAGGCTGTGCCTGGCCCGGCTGCACGCCAGCAGCAGCAGCCGGCGCTCCTCGGCGAGGATCGGCGCGGCCCGGCTGACCTGTTCGCCGGGATCGGCCACGCCCCCGACGAGGTCGACCAGTTCCTCGATGCCGAGCAGGGTCCCGCGCGGACGCAGGTTGGGCCAGATCCCCTCCTGCACCCCGGCGACGGCCACCACATCCCATTCCCGGCCGGCCGCGGCATGCGCGCTCACGATCGCCACCGCGTCACCGGGTTCGGTCAGCGGAGCCGAATCCTGGTTGATCTCCTGCTGTTCCAGATATTCGACGAACCCCTCGACCGAGGCGCCGGGCAGCCGGTCGACATAGGCGGCGGCGGCGTCGAACAACCCGACCGCGGCATCCAAGTCGCGATCGGCCTGGACCGCACCGGCCCCGCCGCGCTCGGACTGCGCCACCCAGCGCTTCTCCAGCCGCGACGCGGTCCACAACGCCCACAGCGCATCCTCGACCCCGGCCCCGCGGCGCAACGCCCGTCGCGCCCGGTCGACCGCCCGCAGCACCCGCACCAGCGGCGCCACCTCGACCTCGGTGAGCCGATCGAGCAGGGTGCGATCACCGACGCCGGTGATGAGGTCGCGCAGCACGACCGCCGAAGACCGGTCGAGTTCGGAGTAGGGGGCGAGGGCCTCCGGCGACTCCTCGACTGTCGACGAGCCGCGCGCCGGTGGTGCGGAATCGGCATCACCGGGCAGACTCGGCTCGGATTCGCCTGTCCGCGTATGAGATTCGACTCCCGGCTCGCCGGCGCCCAGCTCCGCGTCGTCGTGGCCCGCCGTGCCAGGCTCGGTCCGGGGATACCCGCGGTCGAGCAGCGCGCGGCGAACGCCTCGGCGCAGGCGGCGCAGACTGATCTGATCCGCGCCGCCGAGCGGGCCCAGCAACAGATCGAGCGCGTCGTCCTCGGAGAACATCTCCGGGCGCCCGCGTTCGACCACCAGCAGGGCGCGCAGCGATTGCAGCATCCACGCCGCGCCGCGCCGCCGGGCCAGCGGGGTATCCGGTTTCGGTTGCAGCACCGGCACTCCCGCCGCGGTGAGCGCGCGGCGCAGCGGGCCCAGCGACAGCGGCACCGAACGCACCACGACCGCCATCCGCGACCACGGCACCTCCGCGGTGAGGTGGGCTCGCCGCAGGTGATCGGCGATCAGCGCCGCCTCTTTGGCCGGGGTCGTGAGTACCCGCACCAACGCCTGCCCGTCGACGGACGGATCGCCGAGCAGATGCGGTCCACCGGTCCGCGCATCGAAGCGGTGCTCGGTTCGCCCCGGCATGCGGGCGGCGATCCGGGCGACCGCGTCATGGACCGCCGGCGCGCAGCGATGATCGTCGTGCAGGATGATCCGGCGTTCGGGCGGGGCGTCGGGTTCGGTGACGAAGCGGGTGTCCGCGCCCCGGAAACTGAACACCGCCTGATCCGGGTCGCCGGCCACGACGGTGGTCGCCGGGCCCGACCCGATCGCGCGAATCAGTTGTGCGGCAAGCGGATCCACATGCTGAGCGTCGTCGACCAAGAGGGTGCGGAGGCGTTCGCGCTCGGCGGCGAGCAGTTCGTCGTCCTCGATCAGCACGTCCAGTGCGGCGCCGACCAGTTCGGCGGCGTCCAGGGCGGGCGCACTGGCCTCGGGGGCTTGGACGCCGACCGACCAGCGCAACAGCATCGACTGTTCGTAGCGCTGCGCGAACGATCCGGCGGCCTCCCATTCCTCGCGTTCGTGCAGGCGCCCCAGCTCGATCAGATCCTCGGGTCCCAGGTCGCGCTCGGTGGCGCGCAACATCAGATCGCGCAGTTGCTCGGCGAAACCGTTGGTGCCGAGTGCGGCGTGCAGGCGCGGCGGCCACAGCACCTCACCGCCTGCCGACATGTCGGCGAGTTCGCCGCGCACCATCTCGCGCAGGACCACGTCCTGTTCGGCGCCGGTCAGCAGCCGCGGCGGCGGATTGCCCCGGGCGGCCGCGTGCGTACGCAGGATCGCGAAGGCATAGGAGTGCACCGTGCGCACCATCGGCTCGCGGCTGGCGCCCGGCACTCCGCCGAGTTCCGGCGCGAGGGCGGTCAACTGCCGGGTGAGGGCGTTGCGAACCCGCAGCGCGGCCTGTTTGGAATGGGTGAGCACCAGCACCGATTCCGGATCCGCACCCGCGACGATGCGATCGACGGCGAGATCGGTGAGCAGCGCGGTCTTCCCGGTGCCGGGACCACCCAGCACCTGCCAGGGCCGCCAGCCCGGGTCGGCACCCGACCCACCCGCGAACAGCGTTCGGACATCGGCACCCCATTCGCGTGGCCGGGGTGCGGTCTCACTGCGGCGCACCAGTCGCACCGAGCTATCCGATCGCATCACACGCGCTATTTCAACAGACACCCCCGACAGAATTGAATTCCGTGACAGCAAACGCACCCCGTACATCCGATGTGTCCGAGCTGTGATCGGCGCCACGCCCCTCCGGGCGGTTTTCACGAATTCTCAACCGTCTCCTTCTGCGACCAATAATGCCTGGTAGAAGGCTTGTGAGTGAGGCGGCACGGCTGTGTCTCGGGGCCGCTGCGAATATCGGACCGAAAATCTCACCGCCGCAGTCCTTCCCCGGCAGTTCACCGGCGCGGCCAGCCCCCGGCTATCCCCCTGGCCGATTCGCGCGAACATTCGCCTGCGCACGAACACTTTCCGGGCCTCGGGTGTGCACCGGTCGCACCGCTGTGTCGTCGGCGGCACAATGATCGGGTGTCCGACGCCCATATTCATCGATTCGGCCCCGCCGACGGTCCGCTCGTCCTCGCCCTGCACGGGTTGACCGGACACGGGCGGCGGTGGGGCGCGCTGGCCGACGGGCACCTGCCCGAGGTGCGCGTCGTCGCTCCCGACCTGCGTGGGCACGGGCGGGCGAGTTCGCTCCCGCCGTGGACCTTCGAGCAGATCGTCGACGACCTGGTTCCGCTGCTCACCGAACCGGCGGTCGTGGTGGCTCATTCGTTCGGGGCGGCGGTCGCGATCCATCTGTCCCGTCACCGCCCCGACCTGGTCCGCGCGCTGGTCTTGCTGGATCCCGCGATCGGCCTCGATCCGGTACTGCTGCACGACATCGCCGAAGCGGGATTGGCCCGGCCCGACTACGGCGACATCGCCGAGGCACGCCGCGACAAGCTCGAGACGGCCTGGGCCGATGTGGACCCCGGACTCCTCGAGGCCGAACTCGCCGAACACCTGGTCGGCACTCCCGAGGGCCGGGTGACGTGGCGGATGAGCCTGCCCGCCGTCACCTCCTATTGGGGCCAGCTGGCGCGCGAGCTGGTTCTGCCGCCGCCGCGGATTCCGACCGTGCTGGTCCGGGCCGGCAAATCCCCGTTCGTCACCCCCGCGACCGTCGCGGCGTTCGCCACGCTGCCGCATTTCACGCTGCACGAATTCGACTGCGATCACATGGTCGCGCAGGCCCGGCCCGCCGAGACCGCCGACGTCGTGCGGTCGGTGCTCTGATGCCGACCACCGACGCCGAGATCGAGCGGGTGCGGGAGCTGGTCGCGGCCATTCCGCCCGGACGAGTCGCCACCTACGGGGATATCGCGGCGGCCGCCGGGCTGTCGACCCCGCGGACCGTCGGCTGGATCATGCGCACCGACTCCGCCGATCTGCCCTGGCATCGGGTACTGCGCGCCGATGGCACTCCGGCGGCTCATCTGGTGCAGCGCCAGTTGCGCCGGCTGGCCGAGGAGGGCTGCCCGATCCGCGGCGATCGCGTCGACCTGGCCGCCGCCCGGCATCGATTCGGCGACTGACGACATCGCGAATCCGGCCGTCGACCTCGGTGTCGACCCACGGATATCCGAATTCGCCCATTACTCCTGTTCCGCGGTTACCGTGGAGGCATGACCACCCGTCTGGCGTGCGTGGTGTTCGATGCGATCCGGCCACGGAACGTGGCGCGGTTCTGGGCGGAGTTGCTCGACTGGCAGATCACCGTGGACCGTCCGCACGCGGTCGAGGTGGCTGCTTCCGACCCGGATTCCGCTGATGTGTCGTTGATGTTCCTGCCGGCGGCCGGACCCAAGTCCGCGAAGAACCGCATCCATCTCGATGTGGTGGGTCGTTCGCTGGATCATCAACGCGTGCAGGTGGATCGGGCGCTGGCACTGGGCGCGCGGCCGATCGACATCGGGCAGGGCGCGGTGCCCTGGACGGTGCTCGCGGATCCCGAGGGCAACGAATTCTGTGTGCTCGAACCGCGCGAGGAATACGTGGATACCGGCGCGGTTGCCGCGATCGTCGTCGACACTCCCCATCCCACCCGGCTGGCCCGGTTCTGGGAGACCGCGGCCGGCTGGCCGCTGACCCACGACGAATCCCGCATGTCCGGCATTCGCTCGGCCACCGGCCAGGGTCCGTGGCTGGAATTCCTGCGCACCCAGGTCGCGGCCCGCGAAAGCGATCGCGTCCACCTCGATGTCGTCACCTACTCCACCGGCGATCCCGCGGACGAGGTCGCCCGGCTCACCGCCGCCGGCGCGGTTCCCTGCCAGGGCGCCGCGGTGCATCCGCCGGCTCAGGCGATGCTGACCGATCCGGAGACGAACCGGTTCCGGTTGCTGCGTGCGCCCTGCGATTGACGTGCGGCGGCGGCAGACGACGGACGTGCGCCCGTCCGCGCCCTTCGCCGTCCGATGTGGGCGGATTACCATCGGTCCATGATCAACCTGCCGGGTGAGCCGCTGTGACGACTGTCGACGCGATCGTGCTGGCCGGTGGGCGGGCGACCCGGATGGGCGGGGTGGACAAGCCCGCGATCGCGGTCGGCGGGCGGGCGATGCTCACCGTGGCGCTGGACGCGGTCGCCGACTGCGTGCGCACGGTGGTGGTCGGCCCGCATCGGCCCGAACTGGCGCCCGAGATCCGGCAGGTGCAGGAGGTACCGGCCGGAGCGGGCCCGGTCGCGGCCGTCGCCTGCGCGGTGCGCGCTCTCGAGGAATGTGATTTCCCGGCCGATCTGGTCGTGGTCCTGGCCGCCGACCTGCCGTTCCTCACCGCCGCCGCGATCGGCGAATTGATCGGGCACGCAACGACTTCCGAGGCCGACGCGGTTTTCGCGACCGACGAATCCGGCCGACCGCAATATCTGGTCGGGGTGTGGCGGCGGGCGGCGCTGCTCTCGGCACTGCGGCAACTGGATTCGGTGACCAATCAGCCGATGAAGGCGCTGGTTCCGGTCGACACCCTGATGGTGCCGCTGTCCGGTATCGCCGATTGCGACACGCCCGAACAGGTGCGCGCGGCCCAGGCCGCCGCACCGGCGTTGCCGTTGGCGCAGGCACGCGACATCCTGCGCACCGGTATCACGCGGCTGCCGGTGCACGAGGCCCGGCCGCCTGCGGTGCGGGGTGCGGCGCTGGCGGCCCCGCTGCGTGCCGCCTCGGCGCTGCCCCGCTTCGATGTGTCGGCCATGGACGGCTACGCGGTGGCCGGCGCGGAACCGTGGCGGCTGCGTCACGACGTCGGCTTCGCCGGCGGTGAACGACCGGTGGGCCTGCTCGCCGGTGAGGCGGTCCGCATCGCCACCGGCGCCCATGTCCCGGAGGGTACCGACACCGTGGTGCGTGACGAATTCGTCCGGCTCGACGACGGGCTGCTGCGGCGACTGCCCGAGGCGCCGATCCGCGACGATGTGCGCCACCGCGGCGAGGACTGGCACACCGGCGATATCGTTGCCGCCGAGGGCACCCCGGTCGACGCGGCACTGATTTCCGTCGCGACCGCCGCCGAGGTAATCACCGCCCAGGTCCGCGGTCCGGTCCGCGCGCGAATCGTCATGACCGGCGACGAGATTCGCAGCGAAGGTCCGCTGCGCAGCGGCCAGACCCGCGATTCGGTCGGCCCCGTCTTCCCGGAGTTGTTGTCCTGGCACGGAATAGAATCGTCGGACCGGGTGCATCTGCGCGATACGCCCAACGGCTTCGACGATGTGCTCTCCGATACGACCGACGACCATCTTCTGGTCGTGGTCGGCGCGACCGGCGGCGGCGCGGCCGACCAGCTGCGCGGCGCACTGGATCGGGCCGGGGCGCGAATCCTGGTGCACCGCTTGCGGATGCGGCCGGGAGGATCGACCGTGGTCGCGCAGATGCCCGCGGGCCCTGTGGTTCTCGGTCTGCCGGGCAACCCGTACGCGGCGGTGGCGACGCTGTGGGCGCTCGCCCCGGCCATCGTCTCCGGTCTCACCGGGCGCACACCGGCGCGGGTGCGCACCGGAGTTCTCCTGAATGCGGGACAGGTTTCCGGCCCGGTGCCGCGGGTCCTGCCGGCGCGCGCGGCCGACGAGGGTGGCTGGGTCGCCGACGGACATGTCCGCACCGCCCACCTGGCCGGGCTGCTCGATCGTGACGCACTGGTCGTCGTCCCCGCCGACGCCACCGACGGCGAGCTGGTCGAATATCTGCCGCTGCCGGGCTGAGGGAGACGCGCGGCAACTACCGCGTCGATCCGGCCGGCACGCCGTGGCCCCGGGCTATGCCGGGTAGTCGGTGGCCGGCCCGAAGGTGCCGTCCCCGTTGCCGTCACGCAGTGTGATGTTGCCCGTGAGGGTGTTGCCGATGACCACGTCGAGTTTCCCGTCACCGTTGAAGTCGGCGAGTGCCGGAGTGGACAGCGGGACCAGACCACCGGACGGATAGACCGCTGCCGGCGGGTCGAACGTGCCGTCGCCGTGACCGTGCAGGACCGCGATGTTCGAGGTGCCGCCGTTGGCCACCACCAGGTCCGGTTTCCCGTCACCGTCGACGTCGGCGACGTCGAAGCACTGCGGCAGCAGCCCACCGGTCGGATACGCGACGGCCGGTGAGAACGTGCCGTCGCCCCGGTTCGACAGGACCGAGACGGTCCCGTTGACGAGGTTGGAGAACAAGATGTCGGGTTTGCCGTCCCCGTCGACATCGCGCGCCATCCCGTACCACGCGGTCGCCGCCCCCGAATCGAAAGTGACCGGCGCATCGAAGGTTCCGTCACCGTGGCCTCGATAGATCTGGATCGTGCTGTTGACGTAGTTGCCGCGGAGCAGGTCGAGGTTGCCGTCACCATCGAAATCGGCGACATCGGCCGAACCGGATCCGACGCCGCCGGCGGTGGATATCGTCACCGCGGGCTGAAAGGTGCCGTCGCCGCGGCCGCGCAGCAGCGACCACGACGGCGCCTGGTTCGAGGTCGCGATATCGAGGTTTCCGTCGTGATCGAAATCGGCGGCGACCAAGGCGCCCGGCGCGAAGTCGGTGGCGTAGTCGACCGCGGCGGCGAAGGTGCCGTCACCGTGGCCCAGCAGGATCGAGACGTCGCTCGAGGCGAAGTTCGTGACGGCCAGGTCCAGCGTGCCGTCATGGTCGAAGTCGGCGATGGCGACGTAGTCGGCTTGGCCGCCGGTGGCATAGTGCACGGCCGGCCGCAGGCCACCTCCGGGCTTACCCAGGAAGACCGAGACGCCGCCTCCGAGAAGGTAGTCACTGAAGACGACATCGGGCACGCCGTCACCGTTGATATCGGCGATCGCCGGTACCGCCGGCCCCATGAGATCGGGCGGCACCGGATCCGCTTGCGCCACGGTGCTTGCGACCACCGCGTGAGCGGCGAGTGCCAGCGGCGCGAGAACGCCGGCAACGGTGATAGAGCGCGACATCGCTTCTCCTGCTGTTGGATTCGGGGGCAGCCTATGGCCTTCCCGCCGGTGGCGGCATCGCTGCGGCTATCCCCATCCGGTAGCGGTAATCGCCGTCACTTTCGCGTGCGCGCCGCTATCCCTTCGACTCGATCCGACGCCTCGACAACGTGTTAACAAATGTAAAACGCCCGCGAAGCGCCGGTTTCCAAAGCATCACCGGGGACGTGGACAGCGGCTCTCCACCGGTGGGCCGGCGCCGTGAGAATCGGTATCGCCGCAGGTCGGACCCGAATCACCCGGTGCGACCGGCAATTGCCCAGTGACCGGGACGTTTCCCCCACCTCACAGCTCACCGGTGACCCGCGCGCGGTGTGAGCGGATCGTTTTGCCGCCCCCGCGAGCGTCCTTACTCTCGGTCTGGTCAGCCCGGTTCATTTGTCTCGATGGGGGCGTTGTGGTCATTTCGCACAAGAAGGGTTCGGCCCCCTCGTCAGAGTCGAACGGCGTACCCGCAGCCTCGCGCGGCGCATCTACCGCGTCGAACGGCGTCCCCGAGTCGGTGGCCGACGCGCTGCTGAAGGTCGGGCGCTACTTCCAGCGCGGGGAGGTGTCGGATGACCTCCGCACCGTGCACAAGGTCGGCGGGCGCGAGGCCGACGAGTTCTATCGCGACCGCTGGGCCCACGACAAGGTGGTCCGTTCCACCCACGGCGTCAACTGCACCGGCTCCTGCTCGTGGAAGATCTACGTCTCCGACGGCGTGATCACCTGGGAGTCGCAACAGACCGATTATCCGTCGGTCGGCGCCGACAAACCGGAATACGAACCCCGCGGCTGCCCGCGCGGCGCCTCGTTCTCCTGGTACACGTATTCCCCTGCGCGCGTGCGGTATCCGTATGTGCGCGGGGTGCTGCTCGAGATGTACCGCGAGGCGAAGGCCCGGTTGAAGGATCCCGTACTGGCCTGGGAATCCATCGTCGAGGACCCGGAGCGGGCGACGACGTACAAGGCCGCACGCGGCAAGGGCGGATTCGTGCGGGCGGAATGGTGGGAAGCCGCCGAAATCGCCGCCGCCGCACACGTTTACACGATCAAACAGTACGGGCCGGACCGGATCGCCGGCTTCTCGCCGATCCCCGCGATGTCGATGGTGTCGCACGCGGTCGGCGCTCGGTTCATCTCCCTGCTCGGCGGATCGATGCTGTCGTTCTACGACTGGTACGCCGATCTGCCCGTCGCCTCGCCGCAGGTGTTCGGCGACCAGACCGACGTCCCGGAGTCCGCGGACTGGTTCGATGCCGGCTATCTGATCATGTGGGGTTCGAACGTCCCGGTCACCCGGACCCCGGACGCGCACTACATGACCGAGGCCCGCTACCGCGGTCAGAAGGTGGTGGTGGTCTCCCCCGACTACGCCGACAACACCAAATTCGCCGACGAATGGGTGCCGGCTCGCCCGGGCACCGACGCCGCCCTGGCGATGGCGATGGGCCATGTGGTGCTGCGCGAATTCTTCGTCGACCGGTCCACCGCCCGGTTCGACGACTACATCAAGCGCTACACCGACCTCCCGTTCCTCATCACGCTGGACGAACGCGACGGCGGCTGGAACGGCGAGGGCGAATACCGCGGCCACACCTGGCTGCCCGGAAAATTCCTCACCGCCGCCGACCTCGCCGCGGCCGGCGTCGCGGGCTTCGACGTGGACAACGCCGAGCACAAAACCGTGCTCCTGGACGCCGACGGACATCCCGTCGTGCCCAACGGAACCCTCGGCGACCGATTCTCCGAATCCGGCGCCGGGCGTTGGAATCTGGACCTCGGCGGCGTCGATCCGCTGCTGACTCTGTACGGCCGCACCGACGATGCTGCGGCCGTACAGTTCCCCCGCTTCGACGGTGAGACCGGCGTCGTCACCCGCTCGGTGCCGACCACCGTCGTGGCCGGACGCCGCGTCACGACCGTCTTCGACCTCCTGCTCGCGCAGTACGGCGTCGGGCGCCCGGATCTGCCGGGCGACTGGCCCACCGGTTACGACGACCCGAGCGCGCCCTACACTCCCGCGTGGCAGGAGTCGATCACGGGAGTGCCTGCCGCACAAGCGATTCGCATCGCCCGCGAATTCGCCGACAACGCCGATCGCTCCGGCGGCCGGTCGATGATCCTGATGGGCGCGGGCACCAACCACTGGTTCCACTCCGATCAGATCTATCGCGCCTTCTTCACGCTCACGCTGCTCACCGGATGCCAGGGCGTCAACGGTGGCGGTTGGGCGCATTACGTGGGCCAGGAGAAGTGCCGCCCGGTCACCGGCTGGTCCACCCTGGCGTTCGGCCTGGACTGGCAGCGGCCGCCACGCCAGATGCAGGGCACGGTGTTCTGGTATCTGACCAACGACCAGTGGCGCTACGACCCCTTCACCTCCGAATCCTTCGCGTCCCCACTGAGTTCGGGCGCTTTCGCCGGGCGCACGGCCGCCGACAATATCGCCCTGGCGTCGCGGCTCGGCTGGATGCCGACGTATCCCACGTTCGATCGCAATCCGCTGGACCTGGTCGATGCCGCCGAGGCCGCGGGGCAGACGCCGCAGGACTATGTGGTCGGCAACCTGAAATCCGGTGATCTCGAGTTCGCCTGCGAGGATCCCGACGCACCGCGGAACTTCCCCCGTGTTCTCACCGTGTGGCGGGCCAATCTGCTCGGCTCCTCGGGCAAGGGCAACGAGTACTTCCACCGCCATCTTCTCGGCGCGGATTCCAACCTGCAGGCCGACGATTCGGCCGGGGTCCCACCGCAGGAGGTGCGCCGGCCGGACCAGGCGCCCACGGGCAAACTGGATCTGCTGGTCTCCCTGGATTTCCGGATGACGTCGACGACGCTGTTCTCCGATATCGTCTTCCCGGCCGCCACCTGGTACGAGAAACACGACCTGTCCTCGACGGATATGCATCCGTTCGTGCACGCCTTCTCCCCCGCGATCTCCCCGCCGTGGGAGGCGAAAACCGATTTCGAGGCGTTCCACCGCATCGCGCGCGGATTCTCCTGGCTGGCCGAGAAACATCTCGGCGTCCGCAAGGATCTGGTCGCCGTTCCGTTGCAGCACGATTCGGCCGACGCCCTGGCCCAGGCGCGCGGGCGGGTGCTGGACTGGAAAGCCGGTGAATGCGAACCGATTCCGGGAAAGACCATGCCGAAGCTGGTGGTGGTGGAACGCGACTACCCGAAGCTGGCGGAGAAGATGGCGGCGCTGGGCCCGCTGATCGAAACGCTCGGGGTCACCACCAAGGGCGTCACCACCGTTCCCGACGCCGAGGTCAAGTACCTGCGCGGAGTCAACGGCACCGTGGTCTCCGGCGCCGCGCAGGGCCGCCCGTCACTGGCCAAGGATGTGCACGCCGCGGAGGCCATTCTGGCGTTGTCCGGCACCACCAACGGCCGGTTGGCGGTGGAGGGTTTCCACGCGCTGGAGCGCCGCACCGGTACCCGGCTGGCGGATCTGGCGGCCGAGCACGAGGGCAAGCGGATCACCTTCGCCGATACGCAGGCGCGGCCGGTGCCGGTGATCACCTCACCGGAATGGTCCGGCTCCGAAACCGGTGGTCGGCGGTACTCCCCGTTCACCATCAATACCGAACGGCTCAAGCCCTGGCACACGCTCACCGGGCGTCAGCACTTCTACCTCGACCACGACTGGATGATCGAACTGGGCGAACAACTTCCGATCTTCCGGCCGCCGCTCGACATGTCGGCCCTGTTCCGCGAACCCGATGTGGGCGCGGTCGGCGAACGAGGGGTCACCGTGCGCTACCTCACCCCGCATTCGAAGTGGTCGATCCACTCCGCGTATCAGGACAACCTGCATATGCTCACCCTCTCCCGGGGCGGGCAGGCGATCTGGATGTCCGATCGCGACGCGGCGAAAATCGGTGTGGCCGACAATGATTGGATCGAGGCGGTCAACCGCAACGGGGTGGTGGTGGCCAGGGCGATCGTCAGCCACCGCATGCCCGAGGGCACCGTGTTCATGTACCACGCGCAGGATCGCGCGGTCGACGTGCCGCGCATAGAAGGCGGCCCGGAGCTTCGGGCCGGCCGGGGCAAACGCGGCGGCATCCACAACGCGCTCACCCGGATCATGATCAAGCCCACGCATCTGATCGGCGGGTACGCCCAGCAGTCGTTCGCCCTGAACTACCACGGGCCCACCGGAAATCAGCGTGACGAGGTCACCACGATCCGGAGACGCTCACAGGAAGTGGAGTACTGATATGCGTGTCATGGCACAGCTGGCCATGGTGATGAACCTGGACAAATGCATCGGCTGTCACACCTGCAGCGTCACCTGCAAACAGGCCTGGACCAACCGGGGCGGCACCGAGTACGTCTGGTTCAACAACGTGGAAACTCGTCCGGGACAGGGATATCCGCGGCAGTACCAGGATCAGGAGAAGTGGAAGGGCGGCTGGACGCTGGACCGCCGCGGCCGCCTCACCCTGAAGTCCGGTTCGCGCATGAAGCGGCTGCTCAACATCTTCGCCAATCCGGATCTGCCGACGGTGTCGGACTACTACGACCCGTGGAGCTACGACTACGACAATCTGCTGTCCGCACCGGCCATGGACACCACGCCGGTGGCGCGGCCGAAATCGCTGATCACCGGTGAGGATACGAAGGTCACCTGGGGCGCGAACTGGGACGACGACCTCGGCTCCGGACCGGATCAGGTCGGCCGTGATCCGTTGCTGGCGCGGCTGTCGGAACAGGTCAAACTCGAATTCGAGCAGACCTTCATGTTCTATCTGCCGCGCATCTGCGAGCACTGCCTCAACCCGTCCTGCGGCGCCTCCTGTCCCTCGGGTGCGATCTACAAGCGCGCCGAGGACGGCATCGTGCTGGTCGACCAGGACAAATGCCGCGGCTGGCGGCAGTGCGTCACCGGCTGCCCGTACAAGAAGATCTATTTCAACCACAAGACCGGCAAGGCCGAGAAATGCACGTTCTGCTATCCGCGCGTGGAGGTCGGTATTCCGACCGTCTGCTCGGAGACGTGTGTGGGGCGACTGCGCTACATCGGCGTGATGCTCTACGACGCCGACGCGGTCCTCGAGGCGGCGTCGGTCACCGATCCGGAGCAGTTGTACCCGTCGCAGCTGGGCGTCTTCCTCAACCCGCACGATCCGCGCGTGATCACCGAGGCCGAACGCGCTGGGATCTCTCCGGAATGGATTGCGGCGGCGCAGGATTCGCCGGTGTACAAACTGATCGTCGACTACAAGATCGCGCTGCCGCTGCATCCGGAATACCGGACCATGCCGATGGTCTGGTACGTGCCGCCGCTGTCGCCCGTCGTGGATGTGCTGGCGGAGACCGGGCACGACGGTGAGGATGCCGGAAATCTGTTCGGCGCCATCGATTCACTGCGGATCCCGGTGGAATATCTCGCCGAGCTGTTCACCGCCGGGGATATCGGACCGGTGCGCGCGGCGCTGCAGCGGCTGGCCGGGATGCGGTCGTTCATGCGCTCGATCAACCTCGGCCAGGAACCCGAACCGGCGATCCCGGGCGCCGTGGGCCTGGAGCCCGAAGAGATCGAGGCGATGTACCGGCTGCTGGCCATCGCCAAATACGAACACCGGTACGTGATTCCGTCGGGCGCGACATCCCGGGCGCACGAATTGGATTCGCTGGCGACGGGGTGCAGCCTGGAGGGTGACGGCGGGCCCGGGATGACGGCGTTCGATGTGACGTCGGAGAAGTTCGCTCTCGTCGACGCCAATACCGCTGCACCGGAGCGGAAGTCGTCGCGCATCAATCTGCTGAACTGGGACGGTGGGTCGACCGAGGGACTGCTGCCCGAACGCGACGGCAGTGACAACGGCAACGGCAACGGCAACGGCGATGGCAACGGCGCCGCGCACACGAGTCCGGAAGCGAACGGGAACGCGGGCGATTCCGGACCCGGAGTAGCCGACGACACGCTGCCCGAGCCGACCGGAGCGACCCGATGAGGCCGTTTCGCCGCCCCCTGCCGAGCCCGGCCGGCCGCTCGACCGGCACCGCGCCCGCCGAGATCCATCGCCGCACGCTGCGCAGCTACGCATGTCCGGGCGGGCGACCCAACCGACGAGGGATGTGACCGTGGGACTACTGACTCTCCGACGCCGGCCCGCACCCGTGGTCGACATGTCCGAACGCGATCGCCGGCTGGTCTGGCGTATCGCCGCTCTGGTGCTGGACTACCCCGGTCCGGACACGCTGGCGATACTCGACGATCTGTCCGAGGCGGCAGCCGCCCTCCCGGAACCGGTGCGCACCGATCTCCTTCGGCCGCTCACCCATCTGTCCGGCACCGCACCGCTCACCCTGGCGCGCGATTATGTCGAAACGTTCGACCTGCGCCGGCGCGCCAGCCTGCATCTGACCTATTACGCCTACGGCGACACCCGCAAGCGCGGTATGGCGCTGCTCCGGTTCAAGCACGCCTACCGGCATGCCGGTGCGGAGTTGTCGGATCGCGAACTGCCCGATCATCTCCCGGTGCTGCTGGAGTTCGCGGCCACCGTCGACCCGATCGGCGGTGAACGCCTGCTCGGCGAACACGTCCCGGTACTGGAGATGCTGCGGCTGTCGCTCACCGACAGCGAATCGCCGTATGCCGGCGCCCTGGCCGCCGTTCTCGCGACCTTGCCTCCGCCCACCACGGCAGACCGCCGCCGGATCGCCGAACTGGCGGCGCAGGGACCGCCGGACGAGGACGTCGGGCTGGAGCCGTATTCGATGAACGGCGAGTCGATGCATCCCGCCATGAACCCCGACCTGTACTCCCCGCCCGCAGCCGGAACCCCGGCCACCGCAGGGCTTTTCGCCGGATCCGGAGACCGACGATGACATCCACCGTCTGGGCGACCCTGCCCTACATCGCCTTCACCTCGTTCGTGCTGGGCCACCTTTGGCGCTATCGCAACGACCAATTCGGCTGGACCACAAGGTCTTCGCAGATCTACGAATCCCGGCTGCTGCGGCTGGGCAGTCCGCTGTTCCACTTCGGCATGCTCGGTGTGATCGGCGGACACGTTCTGGGCGTGCTGATTCCGGAGTCCTGGACCGATGCCGTGGGCATCTCCGAGCACCTCTATCACCTGGTCGCCGTCGCCGCGGGTACGGTGGCCGGCGTCGCGGTGATCGCCGGCATCGCGATCCTCGCCTATCGTCGCGTGCGTGTCCCGGCCGTCCGCCAGGCCACCACCACCAACGACACGTTCATGTACGTATTGCTCGCGGCCGCGCTGATCACCGGGCTGCTCAATACCGTCGGCAGCAATCTGCTGTGGGGCACCTACAACTATCGCGAAACCGTATCTCCATGGTTCCGAAGCCTTTTCACGGCGCATCCGCAGCCGGATCTGATGGTCGGCACGCCCTGGACCTTTCAGGCGCACGGGCTCATCGTGCTGACGCTCATCGCCGTCTGGCCCTATACCCGGCTGGTCCACATGTTCAGCGCACCCGTCGGCTATCTGATCCGCCCGTACGTGGTGTACCGCAGCAAACCCGCCGATGTGGCGAACAAGAAGAAGTATGCGAGCGCCTGGCAGAGCCCGGTCCTGCCGCCCTCGCGCTGACGAGGAGCCTTGACCTGGAGAGCACTCCACGGTCTAGCGTCGCCGGTATGAGCGATTCGGGCAGGCCCGCGCCGAGTTTCGGCATCAAGACGACACCCGCGCACGTCGCCTATGCGGAGATCCTGCGAGTGTGGCTGGAGGCCGACGGCATACCCGAGATCGAGCACGCCTGGTTGTACGACCATCTGCTGCCACGGGCGGCGGTCGGGCTGCCGGGTCACGACGGTGGCGCTCCGGAAGGACGTCGGTCGGCGGGGCCGGTCCTCGAGGGCTGGACGCTGCTGGCGGCGCTGGCAGCGCAGACGCGCCGACTCCGGCTCGGATTGCTGGTGTCCAACAACCGGATTCGCCACCCCGCGCTCTCGGCGAAGATGGCGGCCACCGTCGACGTGATCTCGGGCGGCCGGCTGGATTTCGGAATCGGCGTCGGCGGGTTCCCGCGCAACGATCCCCGCTTCGAGACGATGGTGGCGCCCGAATACGAGGCGTACGGAATTCCGGTCGGCACCTGGCGCGAGGCGGTGCGCAGATTGGACGAGGCCTGTGTCCTGATCCGGCGATTGTGGACCGAGGACGTCTTCGATTTCCCCGGCGACCATTTTCCTCTCACCGGCGCGCAATGCGATCCGAAACCCGTCCAGCGGCCGCATCCACCGATTCTGCTCGCCGGTGCGGGCGCATCGACGCTGCCGATCGTCGCCGCCCACGCCGATCTCTGGAATGTGATCGGCCCACCGCTCACCACCGTCGACGCGCTCCGCGAGCGCAGCCGGGCACTGGACGAACACTGCGCGGCGATCGGCCGCGACCCCACCCACATCACACGCTCGGCGCAGCTACCCATCTCCTACGACGCCCCCGGCCGGGTACGCGAGACGCTGCTCGAACTGATCGACGCCGGTTTCACCCACCTGGTACTGAACCCGCCCGCCCCCTATGCGGACGGAGTGGCACATTGGATCGCCGACGACATCATCCGCCCCACGCTGAACGCCCTCGCCCACTGAGCCGGGCAGGCAGGAATGCCGGTGGCGCTGACCGCGTTGTCTTCCATTTCGAGGGCCGAGTTGTCGAATCGGAAGGAAACGTGCCGCATGTCACAGGATTTGATCGATGGGCCGGGGATCCACCTGGACGAATTGTTTTCCGAATTTCGCGCGGGGTCGCTGACCCTGCGGAACCGATTCGCGATGGCTCCGATGACGCGGGCGAAATCGCCCGACGGCATTCCGAATGCGGAGAATATCGAGTATTACCGCGAGCATGCGGCCGGAGGTGTCGGTCTGATCGTCACCGAGGGGACCTATGTGCGGGGACCGGCGGCTGGGCCGATCGCGAAGGTGCCGCGGTTCTACGGTGACGAGAGTGCCGCCGGCTGGCGTGCGGTGGTCGAGGCGGTGCACGCCGAAGGGGCGTCGATTGTCCCGCAGCTGTGGCATACCGGTGTGGATCGCGGGAACGAGCCCCGCTTCGAGCCGGACACGCCCACCGTGAGTCCTTCCGGTGTCGACTTCACCGGAGCGCCGGTGGGGCGGGCGTTGACGACCGCGGACCTGGACACCCTCGTCGACTCGTACGTGGAATCGGCGCTGCTGGCCCGGGAGCTGGGATTCGACGGCATCGAACTGCACGGCGCACACGGTTATCTGCTGGATCAATTCTTCTGGGCCGCAACCAATCACCGCGAGGACGAATACGGCGGCACCATCCGCCGGCGCGCCGCGTTCCCCGCCCGGGTGGTCGCCGCCGTCCGCGCGGCCGTCGGCCCGGATTTCCCGATCATCTACCGCTTCTCGCAGTGGAAGGGCGTCGACTACAGCGCGCGCATCGCCGAGAGCCCGTCGGACCTCGAAGAATTGCTGACTCCGCTCGTGGAAGCCGGGGTCGACATCTTCCACACCTCGCTGCGGCGGCATTGGCTGCCCGAATTCACCGACCACGCCGACGATCTCAGCCTGGCCGGCTGGACCAAGAAGATCACCGGCCTGCCGGTGATCACCGTCGGTTCGGTCGGCGTGGACAGCGTCTTCCGCGGCGACAGCATCGACGAGACCCAGGCGCAGCGCTTCGCTCTGCTGCGCGAGCAGTTCGAGCGCGGCGAATTCGATGTCGTCGCACTGGGCAGAGCGCTGCTCGCCGACCCGGAATGGGTGAACAAGATGCGCGGCGGGCGACTCGCGGAGATCACACCGTTCCGCTGACCCGGATCGGTGGAGCCGTGGACGCTCGCGTATGGGAGCGAGCGTCACGACCATGGGAACGCTCACCGCTTCCCGGTGTACTGAGTGCATGACAGCGACCACCGTCACCGCCACCTCGACCACCTCCGGCTTCGCGACCGGTTCCCTGATCGGCGCGACCGTCACCACCGGCCTGCTGGCCGGCGTCTTCTACGCCTACGCCAGCTCGGTGATGCTCGCGCTGCGTCAGCTCGACGACCGCACCTTCGTGGACGTGATGAACCGGATCAACACCGTCATCGTCAATCCGGTCTTCATGCTGAGCTTCCTCGGATCGGTCGCCTTCACCGGCCTCGCCGCCGTCCTGTACTGGCGCACCGACCAGCGCACCGTGCTGTGGTGGGTTCTCCTCGCCCTGGCGCTCAACGTGATCAGTTTCCTCATCACCTCGGGCGGCAACGTGCCGCTGAACAACCAGCTCGCCGACACCTCGTCCGGCGATTTCGCCGCCCTGCGCCACCAGTTCGAAGGCCCCTGGATCACCCTCAACATCCTGCGCGCCCTCGCCAACACCGCAGCCCTCGGCGTCCTCGCCTGGGCCCTGCGCACCACGAACAAGGGGTGAGGGCCTTGGTGACCTGCGATAATGCGGCCGGAAAAATCTTTCGGAAAATTTCGGCTGCCGTGTCGATCCATAGTGGGTGCCGTTCGACCTAGGGGTGAGAGGGTCCGGAGGGGATCCGCCAGACGAAGGAGACACACCATGAAGTACATGCTGATCATGCGCGCCACGGACGAGGCCTACGCAAGCATGGGCGAGGTCGATTTCGACACCGTGCTGGAGACGATGGGCAAGTTCAACGACGAGTTGATCCGGGCGGGCGTGCTGCTCGCGGCGGAGGGGCTCGACCCCGCGGACAGTGTGGTGGTCGATTACGACGCGGAGACCCCGGTCGTCACCGACGGTCCCTACGGCGAGACCAAGGAACTGTTCGGCGGGTTCTATCTTCTCAACGTCGCCTCGAAGGAGGAGGCGATCGAGTGGGCGAAGCGGATGCCGGTCATCGTCAAGGGGTGCAAGACCGAGATCCGGCGGGTGCCCACGATCGACGAATTCCCGCAGGACAACGTGTGGATCCAGAAGGAGCGGGCGTGGCGCGAGGCCACCGGGCAGCTCTGAGCGGAACCTGCGGATGACGGCCGATCCCACCGGACGCGAGGCGGTCGCCGCGGTGTGGCGGATCGAATCCGCGCGCATCGTCGGCGCCCTCGCCCGCTACACCGGCGATTTCGCCCTCGCCGAGGATCTGGGGCAGGAGGCACTGGCCGAGGCGCTGGTCACCTGGCCGCGGGAGGGGACACCGCGCAATCCGGCCGGCTGGCTGCTCACCGTGGGGCGGCGGCGCGCGATCGACACCTTCCGCCGCCGCTCCGCCCTCGACGATCGCTACGCCGCCCTCGCCCACGATCTGGGTGAGGGCGGTGCGCTGACCGGCGGGCCCGGTTCGGATCCGATGCGTGCGGCAGCCGAACCGCTGTGGGATCCCGATCGCATCGACGACGACGTGCTGGCCCTGATCTTCACGGCGTGCCATCCGGTGCTCTCCCGCGAGGCGCGGGTGGCCCTGACGCTGCGGGTGGTCGGCGGTCTCACCAGCGACGAGATCGCCAGAGCGTTCCTCGTTCCGGCCGCGACGGTTCAGGCGCGGATCACCCGGGCGAAGAAAACGCTTGCCGCCGAAAACATTCCGTTCGCCGTGCCGGAGGCGAGTGAGCGCGCCGCCCGCCTGAGCTCGGTGCTCAGCGGGATCTACCTGATCTTCACCGAAGGTTCGTCGGCGAGCTCGGGCACCGAACTGATCCGCTTCGATCTGGCCGGGGAAGCACAGCGGCTGGCGCGGGTGCTGTCCCACCTGATGCCGGACGAGCCGGAGGTGTACGGACTGCTGGCTCTGCTCGAGCTGACCGCGGCCCGCTTCCCCGCGCGGACGGGCCCGGACGGTGAGCCGGTGCTGCTGGAGGATCAGGACCGGCGGCGCTGGGACCGTGCGGCGATCCGGCGTGGCCGCGCCGCCCTCACCCGCGCCGGACAGGCCGGCCGCGGACTGGGCTACTACGGCGTGCAGGCCGCGATCGCCGAATGCCACGCCGTCGCCGGCTCGGTCGCCGACACCGACTGGGACCGGGTGGTGAGCCTCTACGAAGCGCTGGGCCGCCTCGCCCCGTCACCGGTGGTCGAGCTGAACCGGGCGGTCGCGGTCGCGATGGCGAAGGGCCCCGACCCCGGACTCGCGATCGTGGACGGTCTGCGCGCCGAGGGCGCACTGCCGAATTCCCAACTGCTGCCCACGGTTCGGGGTGAGTTGCTCGCCCGCCTCGGCCGCACGAGTGAAGCCCGCGAGGAATGGGAGCTGGCGGTGCGCCTGTGCGGCAACGACCGCGAGCGTGCGGTATTGCACCGCAAGCTCGACGACCTCGGCTGAGGCCGACACGAGCCCGACAGCCCCGTCACGCGGCGGTGAGAAAGCGTCCCGTGCGCTGCGAACCCAGCACCGGCGCGGCCGTACCGTTGCCGAAAACGTAACGGCCGCCGACGAATACGGCATTCACCGTGTCGTCGTTGCGGTTGACCATGCGCGACAGATTGCCGAAGTACGGCATCGTCTGTTCGGTGTAGCGTTCGAGTCCCCCGTCCAGCCGGGTCGGGTCGATCACCACCGCATCGGCGCGGTCCCCGACGCGCAGATGTCCCGCGTCGAGCCCGTACCAATCGGCCAGTTCCCCGGTGAGCCGGTGCACCGCATGTTCCACCGACATGAACGGGCGGCCCGCCAGCTCGGCCTCGCGCACCCGGCGCAGCAGCCGCAGCCCGAAGTTGTAGAAGGCCATATTGCGCAGATGCGCGCCGGCGTCGGAGAAGCCGAGCTGCATCCCGGGGTCGGCGGCGAAGCGATCCAGCACGCCCGGCCGATGATTGGAGATCGTGGTGCGCCAGCGCACCTTCGGCCCGTACTCCACCACCAGATCGAGAAACGCGTCGACCGGATGCACTCCCCCACGTTCCACGCCGACCTGACCGAAGGTCTTGCCGACGACCGAGCTGTCCGGGCATTCCACGATCTCGGCGTCGAAGAAGTCGCGATGCCAGACCCGCGGGCCGAACTTGCGGTCGTAATCCTTGCGGAACTGGCGGCGGTAACTCTCGCTCTGCAGCATCCGGTGGCGCTCGTCCAGCTGATTCGACAGGTGCAATGCCGCTGCGCCGGAACCGAATTCCTCGAACACCACCAGATCGATACCGTCGGCGTACACCTCGAACGGCACCGGCAGATGCTGGAAGCGGAAGTCCCCGCCGCATGCGTTGATCGCCCGCGCCAATGCCGGAAATACGTGCGCCACCATGGGAATCGCCTTGATGTCGGCCGCCGAGAGCAGACTCACCTTGAGATGCGGCTGCCCGATTCCCAGACTCGACAGCGCCATCGCCAGCAGGCTGTGCGGCCGCGCCACATCGGGACCGCCCTGCAGTGCCCGCCGGCGAGCCCGCAGGATCGAATTGAGCTGGTGCCGTTCGCGCATCGTCGCGTAGGTGGAGGGCAGGGTGCGGGAACGGCAGGTCTCGCCGTCAAGTTTGTCGAACATCAGCTGCTGCGAGGACATGCCGACGAAGCCGACGTCGAGAGCCTCGTCCAGATGCCGGCGCATGGCGCTCAACTCACCGGCGGTCGGCTTCACCTCGGTGCGGGTCGCGCGGTCCAGGCCCATCTCCGCCGCGCGGATATCCGAATGTCCCAGGAACGCGGCCACATTCGGCCCCAGCGGCGAGGCATCCAGGGCGGCGGCGTATTCGTGTGCGTTGCGCCAGGTCTTGACATCACCGACCGCGTCGATCACATGTCCGCGCGGGATGGCCTCCACTCGTCCGAAGAGGTCGCCGGCGGTTTCGGCGCCGACGTGCACGGTGGACAGTGAACAGGAGCCGAGCAGTACGGTCGTGACACCGTGGCGCACCGATTCCGACAGCGACGGATCCAGCAGGACCTCCACGTCGTAATGGGTGTGGATATCGAGCATCCCGGGGATCACCCATTTGCCGGTGGCGTCGACGACGGTGTCGCAACCGGATTCGTCCAGGGGTTCGGCCGAGACGGCGGCCACCCGGCCGTCGCGAATGCCGACGTCGCGCACCGCCGACGGCGCGCCCGTGCCGTCGAACCAGGTACCGCCCTTGATGATGCTGTCGTACATGACAGTTCCTCTTTCACCCACCCGCCCCGGCGGGGCGCGTCAGATCTCTATCTCGCGCCGGACAACCTTGCCGGTCGCATTGCGTGGCAACGGTTGTGCCGTGATCACCCAGCGGGCCGGCACCTTGAAATAGGCGAGCCGCTCGGCGGTGAAGGCCCGCAGCTCGTCCTCGGTCACAGCGGCCGGATCGGCGACGACCACGACCGCGGCCACCTCCTGGCCCAGATCGGCATGCGGCACACCGAGTATCGCCGATTCCAGCACCGCGGGATGCTCGTCGAGCACATTCTCGATTTCGGTCGGGTACACGTTCTCCCCGCCACGCAGGATGAGATCCGATCGCCGGCCCGACAGACGCAGCCGTCCCTCCTCCAGGACGCCGAAATCACCGGTGTGCAGCCATCTTTCGGCATCTATGGCGTTCGCGGTGGCGGCCGGATCGTTCCAGTAGCCGAGCATCACGTACGGGCTGCGCACACAGATTTCGCCCTCTTCGCCGTCGGGCAGCGTCCGGCCGTCCGGATCGCGAATCTCGATACTCACACCGATGATCGGCATCCCCACGGTGTCGGGGTGGGCGGCCAGCACCGGCGGTGTGGCCACCGTTGCCGCGGTACCACTTTCGGTCAGTCCATAGCTCGTGGTGAGCGCGACCTCGGCCATCGGCAGTTCCCGGCGCAGCCGTTGATGGAAGGCGGGCGAGGACGGGGCGGCATTGAGTGAGAACGCCACCAGACTCGACAGGTCGTAGCGGGACAGGTCGTGTTCGAGCATGCGGCTGACCATCGTCGGCACCGCACCCCAGTTGGTCACCCGTTCCCGCTCCATCAGCGACAACACCCGCTGCGGGTCGAAGCTGCCGGTGTTCATCACCACGGTCGCGCCCGTGGCCAGCCGCGGAATGATCAGATTGTGCAGGCTGGCGATATGAAACAGCGGTGAGGTCAGCAGGAATCGGCGGTCGCTGGGCCCCGGGTCGAGCTGTTGCCCGCGGAAGGCGGCGGCCATGGCATCGGTGAAGCGGTGGTAGTCGCAGACCGCCAGCAGGTTTCGCTGGGTGTGCACGACGCCCTTGGGCCGGCCGCTCGTGCCGCTGGTGTACAGGATGACCGCCGGGTCGTCCTCCGCGATCGACACCTCCGGCGCCGGGCCGGGATGACCGGAGATCAGCTGCGGCAGATCGGATTCCATGGTGAGTACCGGAACATCGGTCGCCACCTCGGCCAGCAGTGCGGCGCGTTTGGCATCGGCGACCACCACCGTCGGCTGGGTGTGCTCCAGACCGTAGGCGATTTCCCGCGGCGCCCACCACGCGTTGTAGCCGACCGGAATCGCGCCGAGTACCTGCGCCGCCCAGAAGGTCGTCACCCATTCGGGCGTGTTCGCGGCGAGAATCCCCACCCGATCACCCTTGCCGACACCGTGGCGATCGGCGAGCGCGCGCGCGAGAGCCGTTGCCGCGGCGCCGTGTTCGGCGAACGTGATCCGTCGGTCCGGGGTCACCAGATAGTCGTGGTCACCCCAGGCCGTACCCGCGTGGAACAGCTCGGCCATACTGCGCCGCCGATCGCGCATCACCGGAATCGGCGCGCCCAGAACCTCTTCGACCACCATCTCGAACGGCCCACCGGGACCGGTGAGGTCGGCGGTGATCCGGGCGGCGATGGCCTGCGGGTCGGCAGCTCGCGTCATAACCTTCACTTTCTGCTTACGGGATGAGCACGGCACGACCGCGGATCAGTCCCCGGTCGAGTCGTTCGAATGCGGCGGGGCCCTCGGCGAGGTCGAAACGTTCCACCGACACGTCGATGGCGCCGCGCTGCGCGAGTGCGACCGACGCGTACAGGTCACTTCTGGTGCCGCCGTAGGACTTTCGGACGGTGGCTCCCCACGGCAGGCCGGGCCCACCGGCGGGTCCGGCGTCGATACCCGGAATTCCGCCGTCGAGTCCCACCATCCGGTAGGCGCCGTTCGGCGCGACCGATTCGACGGCGAGTTTCGCGGTGGCGTCGTTGCCGACGAAGTCGAATACGGCCTCGGCGCCCCGGCCGTCGGTGCAGTCCAGAATGCGGGCGGCGGTCTTCTCGTCGGCCGTCAGGGTGAGATCGGCGCCGCATGCCGTGGCGAGTTCCAGTTTCTCCGGCGAGATGTCGACCGCGATGATGCGGCAGGCGGTGGTGGCCTTCAAGATCTGCACCGCCACATGTCCGAGCCCGCCGATGCCGATCGCGACGGCGGTGGCGCCGGGCCGCAACTGGTCGGCGGCTCCGCGGATGGCGTGATACGGCGTGAGTGCCGCATCGGCCAACGGCGCTGCCCTCGCGAAGTCCAGCTCGCCGATCGGCACGAACGAATTCGCCGGAATGCGAACGTATTCCGCCATGCCCCCGTCGGGTCCGAGGCCGGGGCACGGCGGCATCGCGGTGCGACCGGCCGCCAGGCAGACGTTCTCGTTACCGCTCACGCATTCCCGGCACACGCCACAGGACCAGCACAGGTAGACCAGCCCCCGCTCCCCCGCGCGACGCCCCTCGACCTCGGTGCCGACCGCCTCGATGGTTCCGGCGATCTCGTGCCCCATCGTCAGCGGATCCTCGCGCAACGGGAACGGCAAGCCGAGAACGAAGGAGTCCGAATGGCAGATTCCGGCCGCCGCGACCTTCAACAGCAGATCGGCGGGCCCGATCTCGGGGATCGGGACTTCGCGAAGCTCCAGCGTGCCGGGCCCGGTCAATTGCAATGCGCGCATCTTCTGTTCCTCACCGCGGCGTTCGGCGGCAGCGCCGGACGTGACGTGGCACACACGGTAGCACTCACTGGACACAGCGTCCAGTGAGTGTGCGGGCGTCTATCATCGACGTCATGCCTTCGGAATCGACCGCCCGGCGCGGGTCGCTGCGCGATGAGCAGAAGCGGGCGACGCGGATGCGCATCGTGGAGGAGGCGCGGCAGTTGTTCGTGCGCGAGGGCTATCTGGGGGTGCGTGTCGACGACATCGCGGCCGCGGTCGGCTGCAGCCGCGCCACGTTCTATCTGCACTTCACCGGGAAGACCGAGGTATTGCGGGCGATCGCCGAACAGGGCACGCTCGCCAGCGTCCAATTCTTCTACCGGGATCTGGATCGGGTCCTGGCCACCGGCTCCCGCGCGGAGTTCACCACGTGGATGCTCCGGGCCATCGAATGGTTCTTCGACAACAAGGATCTGCTCCCCGCGTGGGACGAGGCGACCGCGCTCGAACCGGAGTTCCGCGACCTCGCGCGCGAGGGCATCATGCAGCTCGCCGACGGGATGCCGGCCTATCTGGCGCGCTGGCCCGAGGCCCGCCGCGACGAAGCGCGCCTGCGCATCGAGCTCCTGGTGGCGCAGCTGGAACGCTTCTTCACCCGGTGGGCGATGCAGGGCACGATCGAGGTCACCGCGGCCGCGGCCGCCGAAGTCCTCACCGATATCTGGTTCCCCGCCCTGCAGGCACCCGAATAGCGCTGGCGGACAACGTCTTCCGGCTATTTCGGCGGTAACGTCCGGGCATATCCGAGCCCACGGTCCAGCCAGGTGTGCAGCACCTCGTCGTCGTCGAGATACTCCGGCGCCACCCGCAGCCAGTTCCGCATCTCCCGTCCGCCCATCACCATCGGCGCGACCGCGGAGCCGTCGATGAGGTCCTCGGCCTGCGCGGGATCGACCCGGACCAGCAGTCCGCCCTGCCCGCTCGCCGCCACCGCCATATTGCCGCCGACCAGGAAGGCCAGCCCGCCGAACATGCGCTTTTCGACCGTCTCGGTCACGGCGGGCCCGAGCAGGTCCCGGATCCGCTCCGCCAACTCCTCGTCATAGGCCATACGGCATTCTCACACCGGGCACCGACAGGTTCGGCTGCGATGCCGAGGCGGCCCGTCCGAAGAATTCACCGAGAATTCGCGCCCGTGGGAACCCGCAGCGGTTGCTCCGGTCCGATGGTTGGACCAGCATCCAACCTCATGCGGAATCGCTTGAATCCTGCCGGTGACATCCCCGATACCGGAATCCCCGAGCAGTTGGCCGCCACCATGACGATGGCCGAACAGCACGAATGGCATCGGGGATATCTGCGGCGGCATGCGGTGTCGCGGCGGAACTTCCTGCGCGGTTCGGCCGCGGCCGCCGCGGTGGCCGCGGTCGGCACCTCACCGTTCGCGGGGCGGGCCTATGCCGATCAGGCGCAGCTCGCGGTGGGCGGCCGCCATGTCGGCTACGGCCCCGACGCCGCCAGCCAGTTGCGCTTCGCCGCGCAGCTGTCGCGTAATCCCAGCGGCACCAAGGTCTTTCTCGATCACGGCCCGACCCCGGCGCTCGGCGCGAGCGTCGAGGCGGAGGTGCGCGATCTGGTGACCCAGATCCCCACGAGCGACAGCGGCGTCCTCGCCGCCGAACAGTTCTACGTGCACGCGCCGGTCGACGGCCTGCCCGGACGGCTGCCGCATTTCTACCGGTGGCGTACCTCCGACGGATTCGTCGGTGACATCCGCGCCGCGTCGACCGCCATGCCGAGCGTGCGCAACGCGGTACTGCCCTTCCGGTTCACCATGATGGGCGATCAAGGCACCGACGACACGCCCGCCCAGCCGGCGGGCGTCGCTCCGGGCGACTACGACGACAAGTACTACAAGCCGGACAACGACCCCGCGGTCCCGCACGCGGACAACGTGATGCGTCAGATCGTGGCCTGCCAACCGGATTTCCATGTGCTGGCGGGTGATATCGCCTACGCCGACCCGTCGGGCGCCGGGAAGAAGCCGCGATACGTCGCCGCCGGCGGCAAACTGCCCGACGGATTCGACAAGTTCAATCCGTACGTGTGGGACGTGTATTTCGGCGCCATCGAATCCAGCGCCTCGACCACGCCGTGGATGTTCGCCACCGGCAACCACGACATGGAGGCCGCCTACGGCACCCACGGATACGGCGGCCACCTCGCCCGCCTGGACCTGCCGGCCAACGGGCCCGCGGGCTGCCCGTCGGCGTACTCGTTCACCTACGGCAATGTGGCGGTGCTCTCGCTGGACGCCAACGACGTCTCCTACGAGATCAAGGCCAACACCGGCTATTCGGGTGGCGCCCAGACCAGTTGGGTGGAACGAACTCTCGCGGAGTACCGCGCGAATCCGAATATCGACTTCATCGTCTGCTTCTTCCACCACTGCGCCTACTCGACCACCGACTCCCATGCCAGCGACGGTGGCCTGCGTGATGCCTGGTGCGCGCTGTTCGACCGCTACCAGGTCGACTTGGTGCTCCAGGGGCACAACCACATCTTCGAGCGCACCGACCCGATCCGCGGCGGCCGCCCGACCAAGGCGGCGGGCGACAATTCGATCGTCTACCCGGACGCGGACGGCACCGTCTACTACACGGTGGGCGGCGGCGGACGTCCCCGCTACGGCTTCCAGCCCGGCTCACCGGAGACCTACCGCGGGCACGAGGTGCCCGACACCACGGTGCCCAACAGCTACGTGTGGACGCCGGCGGGCAGCAAACAGGACGAGGCCGCGCCCTGGTCGCGGGTGCGGTTCCGCAACTACTCGTTCATCCGGGTCGACGTGCGCCCGGGATTCTTCGCCAGCGAGATGGACGTGGTGGCTGTCGACGAGTACGGCCGCGAATTCGACAAGGTGACCTATCGCCGGCAGGTGGGTCGCTGAACGGCGGCCGGGTCAACCCGCCGGCCCGCTGAGTCGTCGCGGACGGCCGCTGACCGGGCCGCCGGGACCCCATCCGGCGGCCGGCGGCCACCATGGCGGTCATGCGTTTCCATTTCGCCGAGGCCGGCGGGGACCCCGCGCACTGGGTCGACCTCGCGCGGGCCGCGGAACAGGCCGGCTTCACCGGCGTCTGCCTGGCGGACAGTCTGGCCTATCCGCGCGACGGTGACCCGCGCTACCCCTATACCGCCGACGGGCGGCGAGAGTTTCTGCGCGGCAAGCCCTTTGCCGAACCGATGATCGCGGCCACCGCGATCGCCACGGCCACGACCACGCTGCGCGTCACACCGTTCGTGCTGAAACTGCCGGTGCGCCCGCCCGTGCTGGTGGCCAAACAGGCCGCGACGCTGGCGGTGCTGAGCGGCAACCGCCTCTCGCTGGGAGTCGGAATCAGCCCGTGGCCACAGGATTTCGCCATGATGGGCGTGCCGTTCGAGCGGCGCGGCGCACGACTGGACGAAGGTATCGATATCGTGCGCGGCTTGTGTGGCGGCGGCGAGTTCGCCTATCACGGCCAGGTGTACGACCTACCCGCCGTGGAGATCAATCCGGTTCCCACCGCGTCGATTCCGATCCTCGTCGGCGGGCACAGCGAGGCCGCGCTGCGACGCGCGGTGCGTCGCGGCGACGGGTGGATGCACGCGGGCGGGACACCCGGGGAACTGGCCACGCTCCTGCGCCGCCTCGCCGAATTGCGTTCGGAATACGAAGCATCCGCATCGGCGCGGACCTCCGAATTCCAGGTCCACGTGGTAGCGCGCGACCCCTTCGACACCGCGGGCATCGCAGATCTGGCCGCCTCGGGCGTCACCGACGTGATCGTCGGATTCCGCAGCGTCCACGACGCCGCCCCGGATACCCGGGGTCTCGCCGAGAAGGTCGACGCGATCACCCGCTACGGCGAGACCGTCGTCGCCGCCTGCCGATAGGAGAGATATGGCCGACCGTTCTGGGATACCGCCATCGCCGAGAGCGATATCGCGTTCCGGATGCGCGACTCCTACGCCTGCGGCGCCGAGGTCGCCTTCGTCGGCACCATCACCAGCGTGCGCCGGGACGTCACGGTCGAGGTCGACGGAGTGCTCACCTATCGGGTGGACGCCGACGGCCGCATCGCCGCCCTGCGCGCGTATTGGGAACTCGACCGGGCTCGCCGCACCACATCCGATCCCGTGGAGACGGCCGGCCGACCGGAATCCGGCCTACACTCCCAGCGCCGGGGCGAAGACCGACCACGAATCGTGCAGATCGTCCTGCCAGTACACCCACGCGTGGGTGCCGTTGCGGTGCACGACGGTCGCCGGAATGCCCAGGGCGGCAAGGCGGCCGGTGAGCTGTCCGGTGCAGGAGTCGACGACGCTCTCCATCACGCCGCCGACCGCGACCCGGTTGGCCAGCGCGCCCGCGTTGCCGCCGATCGAGGGATCGGCGAGGGTGTCGTGCACGCCGGGCACCCCGTTGCCCGAGGAGATGTAGAGGGCCGTTCCGCGCAACCGATCGGCGTTCACCACCGGATCGTGAGCGGCCCAGTCCGGATCACCGGGTATCCCCCACATATTCCCGGCATTCGCCCCGAAGACTCCGAGCTGCGAATACACGTACGCCTGCGGAATCGGGCCGTTGGTCAGCGGACATCCGCTGTAGGCGCCGACCGCCTGGTACAGGCCCGGCGCCCCGATCGCCAGATCGAGTGCCGAGGTCGCCGACATCGAGGTGCCCGCGACGGCATTGCGGCCCGTCATCTGGAACCGTGAGTTCAGCAGCGGCGGCAGCTCCCGGGTCAGGAATGTCGTCCATTCGTTGCGGCCCAGGACCGGATCGTCGGACTTCCAGTCGGTGTAGTAGCTGGCCCGCCCACCCATGGGGACGATCACGTTGACCGGTTTGTCGGCGAAGAACTGCGCGACGTCGGTGCGGTTGGTCCACGGCCCGCCGTCCTCACCGCCGTCGACGGCGTTGAGCAGGTACAGCGCCGGCGCGGCGAAATCCGGATGCGACATCCACACGGTGATCTGCTTGTTCATCGCCGGGGAATAGACCACCACCGAATATTGGCGACCGCCCAGCGGATGGACGTCGACGATGGCGGGCGCGCCGGGATCCGCCGAGGCGACCGCGGGCACAATCGCGGCAATCGAGGCGAACGCGGCGAACAGGACAGCAAAACAGCGCGGGAGCCGGTGCATACGCGGAGTATTCCACCCTGTCGCGGTCTCCGCAGCACACTCGGCAGGTGTGTTCACCGGAAGCCTCTGCCCGCAGGCGGCGACCTCCGCGGTTCCGGCACCCGCGGTCCGCATCCGCCGGGCTATCTTCGCGCGCGTCCGCACGTCACCGCCGGGAAGGGTCCGGCGGTGACGTGCGCGGAGCCGGTCAGCCGGCGGCGACGGCGTCCCGGATCGCGGCGATATCGATCTTCGACATGGTCTGCAGCGCGGCGCCGGCCGCCGCCGCGTGCTCGCCGCCCATCAACGCCGGCAACTCGGCCGGCACGACCTGCCACGACAGGCCGTAGCGATCGGTCAGCCAGCCGCACGGCCCCGGCTTGCCACCCACGGTCAGAGCCGCCCACAGCCGGTCCACCTCGTCCTGCCCGTCGACCACCAACTGAATGGACGCCGCATCGGTGAAGGGGTGGCCGGGTCCGCCGTTCATCAGCGTGAGGGCGTGTCCGGCCAGATCGACCTGCACGATGAAGGCCGATCCGTCGGGGTTGCGAGTGACGCCGGTGATGCGGGCGCCGGGGATGTGCTCGGTGTAGAACCGGGCGGCTTCCTCGGCGGCAGTGTCGAACCAGAGGAAGGTGCTGATGTCGGTCATGATCGCTCCTGGGGTGTGTGTCCAACTCGCTGTCACCCCCTGGTCGAGGCCGATCCCGCACATTCGACACAGTTCGCGAATCTTCTCGAGATCTGTTTTCGCCGGTCCTACTCGGCGGCGAGCCGATCCAACGCCGCCTGACTCGATTCGTCGGCGGCGCGGTAGATGATCAGCCGCTGATCGGGATCCTGCAGCGGCATCAGCGCTTCGTAGGCGACGGTGACCGCACCCACCCGAGGGTGGTGCATCGTCTTGCGGCCCCGGCCCTGCACCCGCACATCTCTGCGTTCCCACAGTTCGGCGAATTCGGCACTGCCCGTGCGGAATTCGTCGATGAGGTCGGCCAGGACGCGATCGTCCGGGTGGGCGGCCCAGGCGGCGCGCAGTCCCGCGATGCCCTCGCGCACGGTTCGTTCGCGGTCGGCGTAGAAATCGCCCATCCCCGGATAGAGCAGGCACAGCCACATGGAGTTGCGATGCCGGGGCGGCAGCGCGTCGAAATCGAGTAGCAGCCGCGACATCTCGCGGTTCCAGGCCAGGATGTCGTAGCGGTGGTTGAGCACCATCGCCGGGAGCGGCGCCAGATCCGCGACCAGCCGGGCCAGCTCCGGTGAGGCCGTGGTCGCCGGCTTGCCGTCGTCCGGTGGCCGCTGCCGGGCCAGATCGAACAGGTACATGCGTTCGTCGGGAGCCAGGCGCAGGGCCTGCGCGAGCGCGTCGAGCACCTCCGGCGAGGGCCGCAGTCCGCGCCCCTGTTCCAGCCGCACGATGTAGTCGGTGCTCACACCGGCCAGATCGGCGACCTCCTCCCGGCGCAGGCCCGGGGTGCGGCGGGAACGGCGGCGCAGCGGCAGGCCGAAATCACTCGGATCCAGTCGTTCGCGCCGGGTGCGCAGAAAGGCCCCCAGTTCCTGTGTCGCTTCCACGGTGCCGGTCATCGCTGTCGATCCTACGACGAGGCTGGTACCGGCGATCCCAGGAAAAACCTTCCCTTACCGCGCCCGTCCCGGCCGCGCAGACTTGCCGTCGAGATCGAATCCACACAGGAGGAAGATATGGCGCTCACTCTCGACACCTATCGGCTGCTCGGCCGGTCCGGGCTGCGGGTCTCCCCGCTCGCGCTGGGCACCATGACCTTCGGGGCCGACTGGGGCTGGGGCGCCGAGCGCGACGAGGCGCGCAAACTGTTCGACGACTACGTCTCGCGCGGCGGCAATTTCATCGATACCGCCAGCGTCTACACCAACGGCAGTTCCGAGCTGCTGCTCGGCGAATTCACGCGCGACAATCGCGAAAGCCTGGTCCTGGCAACGAAATACACCATGCTGCGGCGGCCCGGCGACCCGAACTCCGGTGGCAACAACCGCAAGTCGATGTTCGCCTCGGTAGAGGCCAGCCTGCGCAATCTGAACACCGACTACATCGATCTGCTGTACCTGCACGCCTGGGACTTCACCACGCCGGTCGAGGAGGTGCTGCGCGGGATGGACGATCTGGTCCGGCAGGGCAAGGTGCTCTACGTCGCCATCTCCGACACCCCGGCCTGGCAGGTGGCCCGCATGCAGACCATCGCCGACCTGCGCGGCTGGTCCCCGCTGGTGGCGCTGCAGGTGGAATACAGCCTGATCGAACGCACCGTGGAACACGACCTGTTCCCCATGGCGCGGGAACTGGGGCTCGGGGTGATTCCGTGGTCGCCGCTCGGCAGCGGTGTCCTGACCGGCAAGTACAGCGCGGCCGATCTGGACGCCTCGGCGGCGGGATCGCCGGAGGGCAGCCGCAAGAACGTCGCGCTGGCCAACGGTTCGCTGACCGCGCGGGGCCTGGCGATCGCCGAAGTGGTGAAGGAGGTCGCGGCGGAACTGGACCGGACGCCGGCGCAGACCGCACTGGCGTGGACGCTGCGGAATCCGGCGGTGACCGCCCCCATCATCGGTGCCCGCACCCCGGCTCAGCTCAGCGACAATCTGGGCGCGCTGGATGTGGAATTCGATGCGGCACACCTGGATCGACTGGACGCGGCCAGTGCCGTCGAACCCGGATTCCCGCACAATATGCTCGCCCGCGCGATGACCGATACGGTGATCAATGGCGACCTGACGGTCGTCCCGCGCGCCTGACTCGTACGCCGTGCCCCTGCGGTCCGGCCACCACACCGGCCGCGGGGCCCGGGCCGGGCGGCGGCGTGACCCCCCACGCAGGCCGCGCACCGGGCCGCACCTGGACCCGCGGGGTCATACGGGGACTGCGCGCGAACTGCGCACCCAACAGGGACCTCCCCGATTCCGAACAGCCTCGCGTCCTACCGGCATACAGGTGCCGCGGCGACGGGGGCTTCGCCGATGGTCCCGGCGTCCGATGCGGCGCCCGGAACCTCCGCGTCGCCGTAACTGTGTTTCTCGGCGAATCAGGCGGCGGTGGTGAGGAATTCGGCCGCCGCGGCGCGGTATCGGTCGACCAGCAGGCGCACCACCGCCGGATGTGCGCCGAGCGGTTCGGCGACTCCGTCGGCACCCGCCTCGCGCAAGCGTTGCTGGAACAGTCCGTGTGCCAAGAGGTACGAGCCGACGAACACCCGCTGCGCGCCGGATTCTCGCAGCGCGGCAACGACTTCCGGCACCCTTGGCTCACCGGTTGCGATACAGGCCGTACGAACCGCGACGCCCAGCTCCTCCGCCAGCATGGCCGTCGCCCGCCGCACATCGTGGCGTGCACGCGCGTCGGAGGATCCGGCCGCCGCGAAGACCACCGCATCGCCGGAACGCATCCCGGCCTCGTGCAACCGCATCCGCATCACCCGGGCCAGCATCGGGTCCGGGCCCATCGCGGGGGTCACCATCACATCCGGATGCCCGCTGTCGCGCACCTCGCGCGGAACATCCTGGTAGACGTGATATCCGGAGGCGAGGAAGGCCGGAACCACCACGGCCGGAACACCCTTCAGCTCGCGCAGCACCTCGGCGGGTGTGGGGCCGAGCACGTCGACGAAGGCGGTCCGCACCGGCACGTCGGCACCGGTACGTCCCAGCTCCGCACGCATCGCGTCGGCCACCGCGGCGATCATCTGCACCCCTGTCGCACTGCGGGTGCCGTGCGCCACCAGCACCAGCGCGGGGGCGCTCACCAGACCCCCGCCATGGGCGCGGGTCGCTGCGGACGCAGCGAGGGGGCGTAGCCCACCGGCGGGCGGGTGTTGTTGTCGACGCATTCGGCGGGGTCGAGGGCGAGCCGATAGCCGCGCTTGACCACCGTCTGGATCGCCTTCGGCGTACCGAGACCCGCACGGAGACGGGCGATTCCGGTCTCCACCGCGTGGGTGTCGTCACCGCCACCGGGCAGCGCCGCCAGCAGATCCTCCCGCGACACCACCCGGCCGGGCTGGCGGGCCAGTGCCCGCATCAACGCCATCGGCGCGGGAGCGAGCTGGCGCACCGAACCGTCGACCACGACACAGCCGCCGCGCACGCTCAATTCGTGCCCGGCGGCGTGAATTCGATTGGCGCGCCGGGGAAGTTCCTCGGCGACGTGGCGGGCCAGCGCCCCGAGGCGCGCCCGGCCCGGCATGGACGTCGGCACTCCGAGTTCCTCGAGCGGCGCGGCGGTGATCGGGCCGACACACGCCGGCAGCACGCGGGAACGCATCGCCTGCAGGACGCCCTCGAGCAGCCCGGTTTCCTTGGCCCGCATCAGCATCGAGGCCACCGCGGGCGCGCTGGTGAACGTGACGCAATCCAGTGCCGAGGTGACCACGCCCTCGATCAGGCGGTCCATCGGCACGCGGTCGTCCGGTGGCACCCAGCGGTACACCGGCACCGGCACGACATCGGCTCCGGCGCAACGCAGTACTTCACAGAAGTCGGGTACCGGCTCCCATTCGGTGGTCGCACCGTGCAACTGCACCGCGATGCGCACGCCCTCGACACCCGCCGCCAGCAGGTGATCGAGCACCTCGGCCGACGATTCGGAGGCCGGCGACCATTCCTCGCGCAATTCGGCGGCGCGGATCGCTCCCTTGGCCTTGGGACCACGGGCCAGCAATCGCGTGGAAGCCAGTGTCTCCCGGAGGTTTTCGGCCAGACCCCAACCTTCGGCCGCCTCCATCCAGCCGCGGAATCCGATGCCGGTGGTGGCGACGGCGATCTGCGGCGGATCGGCGACCAACTGCCGGGTGACCCGCTCCAGCTCGGTGTCGTCGGACAGCGGGATGATGCGAATCGCCGGGGCGGAAACGATATTCGCGCCTCGGCGACTCAACAGCGTAGCCAGTTCGTCGGCCCGGCGGGCGGCCGTCACACCGATGGTGAAGCCGTCCAGGGGTTTCAATTCGGTGGGTCGCGCTTCGCTCACGGCGTACCGCCGTACTGCACCGGTTCGTTGGACACCGCGACGACCCCGTCGACGACGCGCACGCCGTAGACGGGCAGTGCGACCGAGTCGTCCTCGAGGCAATGGCCGTCCAGCAGGGAGAACGCCTGCTTCAGCAGCGGCGACGCGACGACCGGCACACCGGCGCGGTCACCGACGATGCCGCGCGACATGACCGCCGCCCGCCCGAACGGATCGATATTGCCGACGGCATACAGCGTGCCGTCGGGCAGCAGGAAGAGCGCGGCCTGCCGTCCGCCTCTCAGTAGCACCGCCACGCCGCGGCCGGGGATCAGATAATCGAGCCGGCAGGCCGAGGTCCAGCCGGTGGTGGTTGCCGGTGCGAAGCCCGGCGTGTCGATAACGGTCATCGGTAATCTCCTCCGAACGCCTTACCTAATAGGTACCGGTGTCCTGTTTCCGCACGATTACGTGGCTATTTCCCGGGCGTGGCAGTTGCTGCCGGCATGGCGGGAAGTTCGGGCATACCGTGTCCATCGCGGCCTGCCCGGTGCCCTCCGTGGGTACGCAGGCTGCCGCCTCCGGGCACGTCGGGCAGGCCGAGCAGAACCGGCGTCTTGCGCTCCCCGCTCTCGTCGAAGGCGATCGTCGGATCGGCCTCCTCGGGCGCGTTGACGAAGGTGACGAAGCGCGAGAGCTTCGCGGGATCCTCCAGTACCGCGGCCCATTCGTCCTTGTAGCCGGCCACGTGGCGGGCCATGCTCTCCTCCAGTTCGGCGGCGATGCCGAGGGAGTCCTCGCACACGACCTGCTTCAGATGTTCGATGCCGCCCTCGAGTGATTCCTGCCACGGCGCGGTCCGCTGCAGCCGGTCGGCGGTGCGGATGTAGAACATCAGATAGCGGTCGATGTAGCGGATCAGCGTCTCGTCGTCGAGGTCGCCGGCCAGCAGCACCGCGTGCTTGGGAGTCAGGCCGCCGTTGCCGCCGACGTAGAGGTTCCAGCCGTTCTCGGTGGCGATGACGCCGACATCCTTACCGCGCGCCTCGGCGCATTCGCGGGCACAGCCCGAGACCGCCAGCTTCAGCTTGTGCGGCGAGCGCAGTCCGCGGTAACGCTTCTCCAGCAGCACCGCCATGCCGACCGAATCCTGCTGGCCGTAGCGGCACCAGGTGGAACCCACGCAGCTCTTCACGGTGCGCAGCGATTTGCCGTAGGCGTGGCCGGATTCCATCCCCTTGTCGACCAGTCGCTGCCAGATCTGCGGCAGCTGCTCGACCCGCGCGCCGAACAGGTCGATGCGCTGACCACCGGTGACCTTGACGTAGAGGCCGAAATCCTTGGCGATCTGCCCGATTTCGATCAGCTGCTCGGGCGTCACCTCACCGCCGGGCATCCGCGGCACCACCGAATAGGTGCCGTTCTTCTGCAGGTTGGCCAGGAAGTGGTCGTTGGTGTCCTGCAGCGCGGACTGCTCACCGTCGAGGATGTGGTCGCTCGAGGTCGAGGCCAGGATGGAGGCGACGGTCGGCTTGCAGATATCGCAGCCGATTCCGGTGCCGTGCTTGGCGATCAGTTCCGAGAAGGTGCGGATGCCGGTCACCTGCACGATCTGGAACAGTTCGGACCGCGATTGGGTGAAGTGCTCGCACAGCGCCTTCGACATCTCCACGCCGGACTGCTCGAGCAACTTCTTGATCATGGGAACGCAACCGCCGCAGGAGGTTCCGGCGGAGGTGCAGCTCTTGACGCCGGCGATATCGCAGGCGCCTTCGTGAATGGCTCCGACGATGGCCCCTTTGGACACGTTGTTGCAGGAGCAGATCTGGGCCTCGTCGGGCAGGGCGTCGGCGCCCAGTTCGGCGCCCGCGGGCGAGATGAGCGCGGCCGGTTCGGCGGGCAGTTCGCTGCCGACCAGCGGGCGCAGCGCCGCGTACTGCGAGGCGTCACCGACCAGGATGCCGCCCAGCAGCGTCTTGGCGTCGTCGGAGATCACCAGCTTGGCGTAGGTGCCCTTGGCGGCGTCGTGCAGCACCACCGACAGCGCGCCCTCGGTGGTGGCGTGGGCGTCACCGAAGCTGGCCACGTCCACACCGAGCAGTTTCAGCTTGGTCGACAGGTCGGCGCCCGGGAATTCGCCGGCGCCGCCGAGCAACCGGTCCGCGACGATCTCGGCGGTGGTGTAACCGGGGGCGACCAGGCCGTAGCAGGTGCCCTCCACGGCCGCGACCTCGCCGACGGCGTAGATGTTGGGGTCGGAGGTGACCATGCCCAGGTCGGTGAGCGCACCACCGCGCGGCCCGATCTCGAGTCCGGCATCACGGGCGATCTGATCGCGCGGGCGCACACCGGCGGAGAACACCACCAGCGAGGCGTCGATCACCGACTCGTCTGACAGCGAAACCCGCAGGCCCGCACCGTCTTCGGCGGGTTCGATGGCCGAGGTGCCGACCCCGGTGTGCACGTGCAGGCCCAGATCGGTGACCAGCTTCTCGAGGATCGCGCCGCCACCCTCGTCGACCTGCACCGGCATCAGCCGCGGCGCGAACTCGACGACGTGCGGCGTCATTCCCATGAGCCGCAGGGCATTCGCCGCCTCCAGACCGAGGAGACCACCGCCGACGACGACACCGACCGCACCGGGGCCCGCGTTCTGCGCCGCGGCGCGGATGCCGTCGAGGTCCTCGAGGGTGCGGTAGACGAAACATTCGGGGCGGTCGTGGCCCGGTACCGGCGGCACGAAGGCATACGATCCGGTCGCGAGAACCAGTGCGTCGTAACCGATCACGTCACCGGAGGAGGTGGTCACCTTGCGGGCGGCGCGGTCGATCTCGTCGGCGCGCACGCCGAGGCGCAGATCCACCAGCGCGTCGCCGGCGTACCCGTTACCGGGCAGGGCGAGCGCGCTCTTGTCCCAGGCGCCGACGTAGGACGACAGGCCGACGCGGTCGTAGGCGGCCTGGTCCTCTTCGCTCAGCACGACGACCTGCCATTGCCCGGCCTCGTCGCGGGAGCGCAGCGCCTCCACGAACCGGTGCCCGACCATGCCGTGGCCGACGACCACCACGGTCTTGCGCTGCGTGGGTTCGACTGTCGTGTTCATGACTGTCCTCCGATGCTTTCCGATGGTCAGGCGCGAGCCGAGGTGGTGGACTGGGTGGTATCGGTTTCCGGCGACCGTTCGGCCTCGAGCACCAGGGCCTCCGCCTCGGCGACGACACCGGAACCGCTTCGCGGCGAACGCATTCCGGGCCGACGCAGGAAGACCGACCAGACGACGGTCGCGCAGACGACGTAGAAGCCCAGGAACACCCAGAACGCGGTGGTGGCGGAATTGGTGGAGGCATAGGAGGAGCGCAGCACCAGGTTGATGGCCACCCCACCCAGGGCGCCGATCGCGCCGACGAAGCCGATCAGCGCGCCCGAGGTGTTGCGCGACCAGGCGGCCTGCTCCGCGGGGCTCACCGGGAGGCTCTTGGACTTCGCGTCGAACACCGACGGGATGATCTTGGTGACCGACCCGTTGCCGATGCCCGAGAGCACGAACAGGGCGATGAATCCGCAGACCAGGGCGACCATGGTCGCCCCCGAGGCCACGCCGCCGTTGTGGTCGGCGGCCACACTGGAGACCGCGACCACGACCGCCGCGACCATCATTCCGGCGAACCCGGCCAACGTGACGCGGCTGCCGCCGAAGCGGTCGGCCATCTTGCCGCCGTAGGGGCGGGCCAGCGAACCCAGCAGCGGGCCGATGAAGGCGATCTGCGCGGCGTGCAGACTCGCCTGGGCGGCCGAATCACCCCCGGCCTTGAAGCCGATCTGCAGGATCTGGCCGAAGGCGAAGCTGAAGCCGATGAACGAACCGAACGTGCCGATGTACAGGAAGGCGATCGCCCAGGACTGCGGAACCTTCAGCGACTCCAGCATGTAGCCCAGGTCGGCCTTCTGATTGCGCAGATTGTCCATGTAGAGCGCGGCGCCGAGTCCGGCGATCGCGATGAACGCGAGGTACACCAGGCAGACGACCGACGCGTACGAATTGCCGAGCGTGGCGATCACCAGCAGGCCGATCAGCTGGATCACCGGGACGCCGATATTGCCGCCGCCGGCGTTCATGCCCAGCGCCCAGCCCTTGAGCCGCTGCGGGTAGAAGGCGTTGATATTGGTCATCGAGGAGGCGAAGTTGCCGCCGCCCAGGCCGGCGAACGCCGCCACCACCATGAACGTGGTGTAAGACGTGCCCGGCTGGTTGATGAAGTACAGCGTCAGCAGCGTCGGGACCAGCAGCATCAGCGCGCTGAAGATCGTCCAGTTGCGGCCGCCGAAGCGCGCGGTGGCGACGGTGTAGGGAATGCGCAGGATGCCGCCGACCAGCGTCGGCATGGCGACGAGGAAGAACTTTCCGGCGGCGTCGATGCCGAACTTGTCCGTCGGCATGAACAACACCATCACCGACCAGATCGACCACACCGAGAATCCGACATGTTCGGCGACGACCGACCAGATCAGATTGCGACGGGCGATGTTCTTGCCGCCGGCCTCCCAGGCCGCGACATCCTCGGCATCCCACTGCTCGATGTCGTGGTTACGCGTCAGCGTGCTCAACAGGGCCTCCTGAAATCCGGTTGGCCCCAAGGTAGGAAACGGGTATTGCCGCGATGCTGCGCCACATGACGCGCAAATCAACGGTTGCTCACGAATTCGGCGAATTACCGGTGAGAACCGGGGCATTGTTTCGCCCATATGACACAACGGTTTCCGTGCGTCACAAAGTACCGATGCTCACACACGAACTCGGTGAGGTCGATGCCGGCGAGTGGTCCGGGCCACAATAGTCGGGCGTCGGCTCACATCATGGACAGAAGCTCACCGCGGCGCAACCCGAGCGGTGAAATTGCCGAAAGGTCGCGGCCCCGACGCCGATCAGTGCCAGGTGTCCTCGAGCATGCGCGGCTTGCACGCCTGCCAGGCGCCGGCCACGAGCACCAGGACGGCAACCGCCAGCAGCGCGAAGGGCGCGCCCCACCCGCCGACCGCACTGTGCAGCACACCGAACAGCAGCGGGCCCACACACGCGACGGTGTAGCCGATGCCCTGGGTGAAGCCGGACAGCGCCGCCGAACCGGCCTGGGTGCGGGTCCGCAGATTGATCAGCGTGAGCGCCATCGGGAAGGTGCTCGGTCCCATGCCCAGCAGCAGCACCCACAGCCAGGGCGCGCCCATCGGGGCGATGAGCAGTCCGGCGAAGGCGGCGAAAAACGCGATGGCGCAGACGATCACGACCGGAAACGGATTGCGGATACGGGCGGTGAAGGAGGGCGCGGTCAGCGCGGCCGCCAAACCGATGAAGGAGAAGAAGGCGACCATCGTGCCGCCGTAGGCCGCGTCGGCGCCCGCATCGGCGAGAATCTTGGGCAGCCAGGTGAACATGGAATAGGTGATCAACGAGGTCATACCGAACATCGCGGCCATCCCCCACGCCAGCGGCGAACGCCGGATGTTCCCGGCGCGCGCGGGCTGTTCGCCCGGCACGTCGGCGAGCGCGGTGGTGTCCACACGATCGCGGCCGCGCCGCTCGCGCAGCACACCCAGCCACGGCACCGCGGCCGCGAAACCGAGCAGCGCCCACAACCCGAGCGAGACCCGCCAGCCGGCCGCGTCCGCGACCGGGACCGCGATCAGCGCCGGCACCACGGTGCCGATCTGCACCATCGTGATGTACACCGAGCTCAGCACCGCCAGCCGATCGGCGAAATAGCGCTTGACCAGCGGCGGAATCACGACATTGCCGATGCCCATACCGGCCAGCGCCAGCGCGGACAGGCTCAGCAACTCCCAGGTGTCGGGCACCAGCGCCCGGGTGAGCTGCCCGGCCCCGGCCATGCACATGGCGACCAGCGCGGTGCGTTCCAGGCCCAGCCGGCGCACGAAGATCGGGGTGATCAATCCGGCCAGCGCGAACATGGCGGTCGGGATCATGCCGAAGACACCGACGATGGCCGTGGAATAGCCGATATCGGCGCCGATCCGCTCGGCGAGCGGGGTGAAGGCGGTGACCGCCACGCGCAGCGTGAGCGCCGAGACGACGATCGCGACCAGGACGAGAATCCGGCCCTCGGCCAGGCCGCGGCGCCGGATGTCGGTAGTCGACTGCAGATTGGTAACCGTCACCGAGAAATCATAGGATGATTGGATGAAAGCGAGCAACAAATGTGAGGAGGGGTACTCTGTTGGCCGTGCAACCAGTCCGGCGCACCAGCCTCATCGCTCAGGTCACCGAACAGCTGCGCGCTGAAATCCGTTCGGGGCGTTGGCCGATCGGCTCTCGCATCCCGACCGAGCCGGAACTCACCGAATTGACCGGCACCGGCCGCAATACCGTGCGCGAAGCGGTGCAGGCGCTCGTGCACGCCGGCATGCTCGAACGCCGACAGGGTTCGGGCACCTACGTCATCGCCGCGTCCGATCTGGGCGGCACCCTCACCAAATACTTCGCCGACGCCGTGGAACGCGACGTCCTGGAACTGCGCCAGGCCCTCGACGTACAGGCCGCCCGGCTGGCCGCGCAGCGCCGCGACGACAACGACGTGCGGACCCTGCTGCGCTTGCTCGACCGGCGCAGCCAGGTCTGGGATACCGACAGCACCGCGGCGGTCGACGCGGACGTGGCCCTGCACCGCGCGATCGTCGCGGCCAGCCACAACACCGTCTACCTCGAGTTCTACGATTCGCTGCTGCCGGTGATCGAGGACGTGATCCGTTCCCGCACAACCAAATACGGCAACCAGTATCACGACGAACACGCCGAGCTGGTCCACGCCGTGATCGACGGCGACTCCGATCGGGCCGCTCGCGCCGCCAACTGCTTCCTCGGCTCGCTCATCGCCGAATACCCCGAACGGTGACGGATTCCGCCGCAGGTAAACGATTCGTCACCGTGGCGCCGGTCGCGGGGTGAGCGAGTGTTGCTGCGAACGTCACGGAGCGTGAATCGGACGTAATTTCGCCTTCCTACCGTGGATGCGACCGCCGGACCCGCACCTCAGGGTCCCCGAGATGAGGGCGGTCGCACCCCAGCGAGAGGAACGCGCCGATGACTACCACCGACGCCGCGATATCGGCCACCGCCGCTCCCGACTTCCACTATCGAGCCCGCGGCCGCTGGCTCGATCACTGGGAGCCCGACAACGAAACCTTCTGGGAGAACGGCGGAAAACGCACCGCCCGTAAGAATCTCGCCTTCTCGGTCTTCTCCGAGAATCTCGGATTCAGCGTCTGGGTGCTGTGGGCCAGCGTCGTCACCGCCATGGGTTCGGCGGGCTTTCATTATCTGAGCGGCCCCGACGCCGTCGCCAATTCGCTACTGCTCACCTCCACCCCCACACTCGTCGGCGCCGCGTTGCGCGTGCCCTACACCTTCGCCATCCCGAAATTCGGTGGCCGCGCGTTCACCGTGTTCAGCGCGGGAATGTTGCTGCTGCCGACGCTGGGCCTGGTCTATTTCGTCAATCAGCCCGGCACGCCGTTCTGGGTGTTCATGGTGCTGGCCGCGCTCGCGGGCGTGGGTGGCGGCAATTTCTCCTCGTCGATGGCGAATATCAATTTCTTCTATCCCGAGGGGAAGAAGGGCGCCGCGCTCGGAATCAACGCCGCGGGCGGCAATATGGGCGTCGCGCAGACCCAGCTGCTGGTGCCGCTGATCATCACCCTCGGCACCCATCTCATGGCCAAGGATCCGGCCGGTTACCGGTTCGGCATCACCCTCGCGGTGCTGGTGTGGATTCCGTTCATCCTCGTCGCCATGTTCGGCGCGCTGCGGTACATGGATTCGATCACCGGCGCGAAATCCGACGGCAGCTCCTATCGGCTGGCCCTGACCAATCGGCACACCTGGATCATGGCGGTGCTCTACATCGGCACCTTCGGATCGTTCATCGGCTTCTCGTTCGCCTTCCCCACCCTGCTCAAATCCACCTTCCCCGACCTGGCGAAGATCGGCTGGATGTCCACGATCGGCAATCTCGCCTTCCTCGGCGCGTTCGTCGGATCGCTGAGCCGGCCGTTCGGCGGCTGGATCGCGGACCGGTTCACCGGCGCCCGGATCACGGTCTACGTCTTCGCCGGTATGGCCGGCGCCACCGCGCTGATCGTGGCCGCGCTCTCGGTGAAGAACTTCCCGCTGTATCTGATCTCGTTTCTGCTGCTGTTCGTGCTGTCGGGCATCGGCAACGGCTCCACCTACCGCATGATCCCCTCGATCTTCGGCGCCGAGGCCAAGCGCCGCGCCGCCGAACACGGCCAGGACCCGGCGACCGCGCTGGCCGCGGCCAAGCGGCAGGCGGGTGCGGCTATCGGTGTGGTCGGCGCGGTCGGCGCGGCCGGCGGGTGGGTGCTGCAGCAGGCGCTGCGGGAATCCAACATCCACTTCGGCGGGATGGCACCGGCCTTCTGGGCCTACGCCGTCGCCTTCCTGATGATGGGCGGGCTCACCTGGTGGTTCTATCTGCGCACGTCGTTCGCCGTCGGGCGGGTACCGTCACTGGCCCACGCGGGCATCTGAGACCCTCGCACAAACTGCGGGCTCGCCGGTCGCATCCGATCGGCGGGCCCGCTAGAGCATCAAGCGGATCATGTCGGCGGTATGCGCCAGACCGGGAAACGCCTCCGCTGTCGAGCGCGGATGCAGCGCGTGCACCGCGAGCCGGAACATGACCGCGCGCAACAACATCTGCGGCCACTCCGGCAGATCCGACCATCGCTCGAGCAGACCCGGATCCGCACCTCCCCAGGAGAGCGCGTCGACCACGATCACCCCGGCCGCCCAGGACGCGGGCCGCCAGTAGGGGGTGATGTCGGTGAGCCCCGGCGCCTGGCCGTTCGCGAACAACACCGTGCCGAACAGATCGCCGTGCACCAACTGCGACGGGATCTGCACCGGTTTACGCAGCGTCGCCAGCTGCGCCAGCATATCGATGCTGTGGCGGCCGTCCGGCGTGGTCACCGGCAGCATGCCGCCGGCTTTCAGGCTGCGCAGCGGCACCGACTCCCACGCGGCCCGGTCCGCGGCGACGAACACGTCGACATCGACCCACGGTGCGATCGGCTGCTGGACCAGGAAGCGCGGGCGCTCCAGCCGGGCGGTGGCGTGGTGCAGGCGTAGTGATACCGACACCACCTCGTCGTAGCGCGGTTCCGGGGTGCCGTCCATATAGGTATCGGCACGCCAGCCGGACACCACGTAGCGACCGTCGGTGGCGCGCACCGGCCGCGCCAGCCGCACCCCGTCCACCTGCAGTGTTTCCCGGACCTTCGCCGACCACGCCGCCCGGGCGTGGTCGGCCACCGGGCTGAGCACGACCTCTCCGCACCGCCACCCACCGTCCCAGTCGCCCAGCGCGACCGGGGACACTTCGCGCAGCCCGAAGGTGGCCCGCACATGCTCCGGAGGTTCGACAGATGTCACGGCCGTACCGTAACCCCGCTGCCCCGCCTCCCCGCGTATTCAGGCCATACGAGTCGTGAGCCACATACGTTGGTCACAGGTCCTGCGTCGGAAATCTGTCCAGTGTCGGGCGTACCCGACGAGTTACCCACGTACTCGCGAGATCAGTCGTCTCAGCGCCGAGACCTTTTCCTAGTACACCGGCAGGCTCTGGTCGACCTGGTTGGCCCAGGCGACGATTCCGCCCTGGAGGTGGGTCGCGTCGGAGAATCCGGCGCGCTTCAAGGCGGCCAGTGCCTCCGCTGACCGGATGCCGGTCTTGCAGTGCAGGACGATCGGTGTGTTCTGCGGAAGTTCGGCGAGCGCCTCGCCGGACAGGATGCGGTCCTTGGGGATCAGGGTCGCGCCGTCGATGCGGACGATGTCCCACTCCACCGGTTCGCGGACGTCGATGATGGCGACGTCCTTGCCCGCGTCGAGCATGTCCTTGAGCTCGCGCGCGGTCACCGTGGAACCCACGGCGGCGGCCTGGCCCTCCTCCGAGACCACACCACAGAACGCCTCGTAGTCGATGAGCTCCGTGATGGGCTGACGCTCGGGATCGCGCCGCAGCTTGATGGTGCGGTAGTTCATATCCAGTGCGTCGTAAACCATCAGCCGGCCGAGCAGGGTCTCCCCGATGCCGGTGATGAGCTTGATGGCCTCGGTGACCATGATCGAACCGATCGACGCGCACAGCACACCCAGCACGCCGCCCTCGGCGCAGGACGGAACCATGCCCGGCGGCGGCGCCTCGGGGTACAGGTCGCGGTAGTTGATGCCGCGCTTCTCACCGTTCGGGCCGTCGGGGGCGTCCTCCCAGAACACCGACACCTGGCCCTCGAACCGATAGATCGACCCCCACACGTACGGCTTACCGGCCAGCACGGCGGCGTCGTTGACCAGATAGCGGGTGGCGAAGTTGTCGGTGCCGTCGACGATCAGGTCGTACTGCGCGAACAGCTCGACCGCGTTCTCCGGCTCCAAGCGGATCTTGTGCAGCACCACCTCGACGCCGGAATTGATCTCCAGAATCGAATCGCGCGCACTGTCGGCCTTGCTGCGGCCGATATCGGATTCGCCGTGGATGATCTGCCGCTGCAGATTCGACGCGTCCACCTCGTCGAACTCCACGATGCCGAGCGTGCCGACACCGGCGGCGGCCAGATACAGCAGCGCCGGCGAGCCCAGACCACCCGCACCGATCACCAGCACCTTGGCATTCTTCAGGCGTTTCTGCCCGTCCATCCCGACATCGGGAATGATCAGATGCCGGCTGTAGCGGGCGACCTCATCCCTGGTCAGCTCCGCGGCCGGTTCGACCAGTGGCGGCAGGGACTGTGGTGATGACACGTCGCAGACTCCTCGAATCGAATTCGCCGTTAGGGCTGATCGGTGCAACGCGGCGAATCGGGCCGTTCTTCCCTGTGCCGCCTCTCCGCAACTTTAACGTGTCGCCGACTGCCGCGAGATTTGCCTGTCGGGCCGGCGGTTGGCTGCCCGCTCGGCGTAGCCCGTCCCCGGCGAGTTACCCATGTGCTCACGATATGTATCACCACCGGTCACGATGCTAGCGGTGCTGGATGATCTGTGGTCATCTGCCATCTATTCGTCAAGAATGTAGGTGGCGTGCGTCGGGGCCGACGACACAGATCGAGGGGTGGCACGTGTGGTGCCACCCCTCGATCCAGTTCGCTTCTCGTTCTAACTGGAGCGGCGGGCGATCTCTTCCAGCGCGGGGCCGAGTTTGTCACCGATGAGCGCGGTCACATCGGCGTGCGGTTGATGCCGACGCACGTACGATTTCCGAAGTACACGTGAAGTGTTGCCGAGTTGGTCGGCGATCTTGGTCACGTCGAGTCCGGCCTCGATGCCTTCTGTGCCGAGGTGTTTGCGCAGACTGTGGGGAGTGACCCCATTGGGAAGTCCCAGCGCGGCGGCCACACGCCGCCATCGCCTGCCCATGCTTTTGAGGTTGCGTGGTCCTCCGTCGTCCAGATCGAAGAACAACAAGTCCTCCGGCCAGTCGGCTCCGTCCGGGCGTGGCGGCAACGCCAGCCGAGTTTTCCTCACCCGGCGTATCCGGGCGGCCAGCATGTCGACGACTGCTGGCGGTAGCTGGACTGCTTTGCTGATGAATTTGTCCTGGTTCAGGTCTCGGGCCTCCTCGCCGGTGTAGTCGACCCACACCTGGGCCGAACCGCCCCGGGTGCGGACTACCCCGCGCGGGGTCAAGATTCCAGTGTCGAAATCGATGTCGGACTGGCATACCCCCAGCGTCTGACCGAGCCGCCATCCGGTTGCGGCGACGAACATCACCCAGTCGGCCAGGTCGTAGGTTCGGCAGTACTCGGCAACGGTCGGTACGCGGTGTTTCCATGTCTGTTTGCCCACTCGCTTCTCGAGTGTGGGACATGGCGCCTCGGAGGTGTAGACGTCGATCAGGATCTGCCCGACAGTAGCTGAGTCGACGAACGCGGCACCGCCCCGGCGGCGCTTGAAGTTCGCGGGTTTCGGAAGTTGCGCTTCTCGGACGGGGTTGCCTGAAGGGAGCGCGCCGACGCGGATGCAGAACCGGAACAGCCCCGACAGGACGTTCTCCTTCAAAATCCGAGGGCCGGAACCACCACGCTCCCGGGCCACGTGGTCGAGCATGTCCTCGATGACGGCGGTGTTGATCAAGCCGATCTCCCGGCGGCCGTAGCGGGGGATCACGGTGTCGCGCATCACCGGCTCGTAGTTTCCGATCGTCTCCTCGACTCGTCCACGCTTGCGCAGATCGGCCTTGTACGCCTCCCATGCTTCGGCGAGAGCGGAGCGTTTGGTCAGGGCACTGGCGAGGGTGACCGAGGAATCGATCCACTCCTGCGCCGCATCGAGGTAGGCGCGGCGGGCGCGTTCACCGGTCCGGTCGGGTTTGGCGCGGCCCCGGCTGTCGGTTTCCGGCGGCGACGAACGGGTGATGCGCCGGTAGTTGCCGTTGTGATCGCGAGGCCGCCCGGATGCGGTCCACACTCCCGCTAGTACTGGGTGTGGCTTCAAGTTCGGTTCGGGGATGTCGCCTGGGTCGATTTCGGGGCGGCCTCGTCTATTCTGGGGCATGCCTCTATTCCTTTGCGGTTGTAGTGGCACTGGCCTCCGTCGCCGCTGCTGAGAACAGCGGGACAACACGGCGGGGGCCAGCTTCTGTCTAAGCGGCAACAACTTCGGTGTCACCGAAAGGTTGAGTCCAGCAGGATGGTGTACGACGGGCCCTCAGCGAAGTCTGGGCGTGTCGTAGCCGAGTAGAGGGTGGTCACCGCGTGATCCTTCAAAAGACCGCCAAGTCACTTGAAGGAAGAAAGTTTCACGCGATGACCTCTGTCCAGCCTATCGACCCGTCCAAGATGCTGTCGGACCAACTCGCCGTCGCGAGCCCGGAC
>NZ_LZML01000151.1:0-22118 GCF_001665695.1 Nocardia sp. 852002-51101_SCH5132738
GCATGACCGCTCGGTATGTCTGTTCTGCGAGACCGGTCGGTCTTAAATAAACATCACATTTCAGAAACGGCCCCGAATGGGTGGTCGATACGGGCGCGACGGTGCCCAGTGCCGCCACCCCGACCCCCGGCCTCGCCGGGGTCCGCCGCACTGCGCGTGTCACGCCCGTATCGACCACCCATTCGGCGCCGTTACTGAAATGTGATGTTTATTTCCGACCGACCGGTCTCGCATAACAGACATACCGAGCGGTCATGCGGCGAAGGCGTCCGGCGTCGGCCCACCGACGCCCGCGGCGAACTCCCGACAAACCGTCGGCCAACCGGTGCATCCGGCCCTCGTTGCACGTGCAAGCCGCGCAGTGGCCGCCACCGGCCCCGGCTCGGCCGCCGAAACAGAGGCTCCGACCAGCGACAGATCCGCATCGAGTCCGGTCGGCGCCTACGACGAGCGCCGCCGCGACCGGATCGAGTGCGCGGAGATCCGACCGCTCGCACCGCATCGGGATTCTCGGCCGCCCATGCACCCGCATCGCCCGCGTCTCCGCACGCGTTCGGGCGCAGCCATTCGCCGGCAGGCCGCCCGGTCGCTGATTGTGAAATTCTCAGCGACCGGAACGAACCACGATCTCCCGCGGCCTACTTGTCCGGGAACCCGGCGGAGAATCCGGCGGCGATGAGGGCGGCGGCGATGACCGACAGTACGGCGATGCTCCACATGGCAAACCTCTTCGATTGTGGGCCAAGCGGATTCACCGTAGCGTGATGTGGTTCACACCGCGACCGAAACGGCGTAATCGGCAGCGTCCGACTCGCCCACAACGAGTCCGACCCGCCCACAACGCAATTCCCCCGCACCTTGCGGGCGGCCGCGATGCCACAGGTCGGCTCGGTCGATGCCTCTTCATGAAAGTCGGCGTTGCTGCGACGAAGTCGGGCCTGCCCGGGACATGTCGCCCAAACATGTTTCAATGCGCATATGTCCGTGAGGCAATGAAGAATGCCGACAGACACCTTTGGCAGAACTCCCCAAGGCCGGAAGCCGGCGGGATGTCCGGTGCGGACGAAACATCCGCCCGCACCGGCACTTCCACTACTTCTTCGAGCGATCCCGCTTCTCGCGCACCCGCACCGAGATGCGCACCGGGGAACCGTCGAAACCGAATTCCTCGCGCAGGCGGCGCTCCAGGAAACGGCGGTAGCCCGCCTCCAGGAATGCGGTGGTGAACAGCACGAACGTCGGCGGCCGGGTGGTCGCCTGGGTCGCGAACAGCACGCGCGGCAATCGCCCGCCCCGCATCGGCGGCGGCGTCGCCGCGATGACCTCCTTGAGCCAGGTGTTGAGCCGGCCCGTGGGGATCCGCTGATCCCAGGATTCGAGTGCGGTTTCCATTGCCGGAACGAGCTTTTGGACCGCGCGGCCGGTGTGCGCGGAGATGTTCACCCGCTGCGCCCACGGCACCCGCACCAGCTCGCGCTCCACCTCACGCTCGAGCTGGTAGCGGCGATCCTCGTCGACCAGATCCCACTTGTTGAACGCGAGCACGAGGGCGCGGCCGGCATCGGCGACCATGCCGATCACACGCAGATCCTGTTCGGTGATCGGTTCGGAGGCGTCGATCAGCATGATCGCGACCTCGGCGGCCTCGATGGCGGCCTTGGTGCGCAACGAGGCGTAGAACTCGGTTCCGTCGGCCGTGCCGACCTTGCGGCGCAGGCCCGCGGTATCGACGAAACGCCATGTCTTGCCGCCCAATTCGACCAGCGAGTCGACCGGGTCGACCGTCGTTCCGGCCACATCGTGCACCACGGAACGTTCGTCACCGGACAGCTTGTTCAGCAGACTGGACTTGCCGACATTCGGCTTACCGACCAGGGCCACTCGCCGCGGGCCCCCTCCCCCGGAACCCTCGCGCGGAGTTTCCGGCAGCACCGCGAGCACATCGTCGAGCAGGTCGCCGGTACCGCGACCGTGCGCCGCCGACACCATCCGCGGCTCTCCCAGCCCGAGCGACCACAGCACGGCCGCATCGGCTTCGGCCTTCTCGCCGTCGACCTTGTTCGCGACCAGGATCACCGGAGTCTTGGAGCGCCGCAACGCCTTCACCGCCGCCTCGTCGGTCGCGGTCGCACCCACGGTGGCGTCCACGACCAGCAGGATCGCATCGGCGGTCTGCATCGCCAGTTCGGCCTGCCGGGCCACCGCCTGCTGCAGACCCTTCGCGTCGGGTTCCCAGCCGCCGGTGTCCTGCACCAGGAAGCGGCGCCCCGCCCAGCTCGCCTCGTACGACACCCGATCGCGGGTGACGCCCGGAATGTCCTCGACGACCGCCTCGCGGCGGCCCAGGATCCGGTTCACCAGCGTCGATTTGCCGACGTTCGGGCGGCCGACGACGGCCACGGTGGGCATCGGCACATGCTCGTGCGCGTCCGCATCGCCCTCGAAATCGGCGATCTCCCAATCGGTTTCGTCGGTCCAGATGCCGTCGCCGGCGAGCGTGTCGGAATTCGAACTCGGTGTCACACTCGGGCTCATCTGCGCTCTCCCACCGTAATCTGCTGCGCCACAACCCGGTACAGCTCGTCGATGACCTGGTCCATGCTCAGCTCGCTGGTGTCGACCTGCACCGCGTCCGCGGCCGGGCGCAGCGGCGATACCGCGCGGGTGGAATCCAGATTGTCGCGGCGCTGCACATCGGCGAGCACCGCGTCGTAATCGTCGCCGCGGCCTTCGGCGATGTTCTGCTGATTGCGCCGCGCCGCGCGGGCCTGCGCCGACGCGGTCAGATAGATCTTGGCGTCGGCATCGGGCAGCACGACCGTGCCGATATCGCGGCCTTCGACCACGATCCGCCCGGCCGCGGCCGCGATCTCACGCTGCAAGGCGACGAGTTGGGTCCGCACCTCGGCCACCGCGGAGACGGCGGAGACCGCCTTGGTCACCGCGTCGCCGCGAATTTCGGCCGAGACGTCCTCGCCGTCGAGTTCGATCAGCTCGTGGCCGGGATCGGTGCCGATGGTCAGCGGCAGATCCTTGACCGCGGCCGCGATCTCGGCGGGATCGGTCAGCTCGACACCGCTGCGCAGCACCCGCAGTGTCGCGACGCGATACATCGCGCCGGTGTCGAGATAGCGGGCGCCGAGCCGCGCCGCGAGACGGCGCGACACACTCGACTTGCCGGTGCCCGACGGGCCGTCCATGGCGACGACGAGTTCCGCGCCAGGGATGCCGTCGTCGCCGATGCCGGATTCCACCACGTCACGGCCTCCTCGGATCCGATCGTCCAGCATGTCCACACCACTCACAACTCCACCGCCTCGTACAACTTCCCGATTTCGTCGCGGCCCAGCACTCGCAGGGTGCCCGACCGTTGATCGCCCAGCGCGACCGGCCCGATATGCGTGCGAACCAGCGCGATCACCGGGTACCCGACCTCGGCCAGCAACCGCCGCACGATGTGCTTGCGGCCCTCGTGCAGGATCACCCGGACCAGCGATTTGCCCTCGGCGACCTCGAGCACCTGGAATTTGTCGACCTTCGCCGGGCCGTCCTCGAGTTCGACGCCGTCACGCAACTGCTTACCGACGCCGCGCTGCATTTCACCCTGCACCGTCGCGAGATAGGTCTTCGACACCTGGAACGACGGATGCATCAGCCGATGCGCGAGATCGCCGTCGTTGGTGAGCAGCAGCAGGCCCTCGGTATCGGCGTCGAGGCGGCCGACGTGGAACAGCCGCTGACCGGCCATCACCCGCTCGGCGACGATATCGCCGACGCAGGGGCGGCCCAGTTCGTCCGACATCGTCGACTGGAAACCCTTGGGCTTGTTCAGCGCCAGGTAGACCTGTTCGTCGCGAACCACGACGCGAACGCCGTCTACCCGCACCACGGCCGTATCGGGATCGATGCGCAGGCCCTGTTCGCGCACCACCGCGCCGTCGACCTCGACGCGGCCCTGTTCGATGAGCTCTTCGGCCGCGCGGCGCGAGGCCACGCCGGCCTTGGCGAGCACCTTCTGCAGGCGTTCGCCCTCACCCCACGGCAACTTCTTGGGACCGGATTGCTCGGCCTCGACATGCTGGTGGCGGGCGGGTTTGGCGAAACTCAGCACGGTCGGCGGAGTCTTGCGCTTCTTCGGCTTCGGGGCGCCCGCGCGAGGGCGACCGGCGGCAGTGCCGCGATCCCGCGAGCCGGCGGGTGAATCGCCGCGCGAGGGGCGGGCATCGCCACGGCCGTATCGCGAGTCACCGCGCGCGTCCCCGGCCGCCTGGCCGCGAGCGAACCGGTCGCCCCGGCTGTAGCCACCCTCGGACCGCGAACCCCGTCCGGCGCTGTCTCCGCGGCCGTAGCTCTCGCCGCCACGGTTGTAACGGTCGTCTCCGCGGCCGGACCGGTCACCACCGCGGCCGTAGCTCTCGCCCCCGCGGCCGTAACGGTCGTCCTCGCGGCCGGGTCGCGACCCACGTGTGTCGCCGCGGCCGTAACTGTCGTCCCGGCGCCCGTAGCGGTCGCCCCGTCTGTCATCGCTGCGGTCGGCGCGTCCGGCCGCCCCTCGTGCCGCGCGTCCGCCGCCACGAGGCGGGTCGCTGTGTCTTTTCCTACGGTCCGGTGTGCCATCTCGGCGAGCGGGTGTATTCACGTGGTCCTCTGATCAGTCGACAGGATCCGCTGCGGATCCGGTCAATCCTCGGTGCCGAGATCGATATCCGATTCGGCGGGTTTCTTCAGCTTGGTGTACCGGGGGTCGGTCTCCAGGCTCTCGTTGATCTCATCGATCAGGTCGACGCCCGGTAGCAGGGGCGCCAGCGACGGAAGTTCCGCCAGCGACGCGAGCCCGATCCGTTCCAGGAACAGTTCGGTGGTGACGTAGAGGGTGCCGTTGGTATCGACGTCGGCGCCCGCCTCGGCGATCAGTCCCCGCGCCACCAGGGTGCGGATCACGCCGTCGACGTTCACCCCGCGCACGGCACTCACTCGTGCTCGCGTAACCGGTTGACGATAGGCGATAACCGCCAAGGTTTCCAAAGCGGCCCTGGTGAGCTTGGACCGCGCCCCGTCCAACAGCATACGTTCGACGTAGGGCGCGTACTCGGTCCGGGTGTACAGACGCCACCCGTCGCCCACGTAGCGCAGATCGATTCCACTGCCCCGCGCGGTCCACTCCGCCGACATCTCGCGCAACACCCGCTCGATCCGGGCGGGCGCGTCGTCGACCGCCGCCGCGAGCAGTTCCACCGACGCCGGCGCATCCACCACCAGCAGCATCGCCTCGAGCGCCGACCGCAACTCCTGGTCGTCGAGCGGACGGGCAACCTCCTCCTCGTCCGCGTCGTTCTCCGCCCCGGGCCGCATCTGGCGGGGATGCTCGGCATCACCGCTCGGCCCACTCCCTACGGCCTCCGCAACGCCGGACGCGCCAACGATGGTTCGCGGAACACCCGACTCGGTACCAGCATCGTGCGCAGCGTCGACACCAGCGGGCGCGACCTCGTCAGCGGCGGTCCGAGCGGCATCGTCCGCGGCAGGCGCGACCGCCGCATCATCACCACGCCCCGACGAATCGGCCGAGGAGGGCACGACCTCGGAACGGCCGGTCTGTCCGATCGCGGCATCGCCCGCCGGGGCTACGGCGGCCGCTTCGTCTCGGGCATCCGCGTGATCCATCGACTGCTCACCGTGCGACATCATCCGTAATCCTCATCGATTGTCACGGGCTCGGCGGGCGCGCCCTCGGCGTCGTCGCCGATCCAGCGCACCGCCAGCGGGCCGAGCGGGTCGGGCTGGTCGAATTCGATCGTCTTGCCCCGGTAGAGCTCGAGCAGCGCGAGAAAGCGCGCGACGATCTGGATCGGCATCTCGCAATCGGCGCACAGCTCGTGGAAGGTCGACCACTCTCCCACCCCGCGCTTCTTCAGCATCTCCAAGACCAGCGCGGCCTGTTCGGCGACGGAGATGGCATGGGCGTGCAGGTGGTCCAGTCCGACCGTCGGCCGCGGCCGGGGGCGGAACGCCGCCGCGGCGATATCGGCGAAACCCGCCGCGTCGACGCCGAGGCTCACCTCCGGCAGCAGGTCCAGGAAGCGTTCCTCGAGCGACACCGCCCGCGGATACCGGCGCAATGCGGCGGCCTCGAGCTCACCGAGCAGTTCGGCGACCTGTTTGAACGCCCGATACTGCAGCAGCCGCGCGAACAGCAGATCGCGCGCCTCGAGCAGTTCCAGGTCGTCGGCATCGGTAACCTCACCGGACGGCAGCAGCCGGGCGGCCTTGAGGTCGAGCAGGGTCGCGGCGACCACCAGGAATTCGGTGGTCTGATCGAGAATCCGATCCGCCCGCAGCGTCGGATCGCGTTCCAGGCTCGCGGTGAGCTCTTTGGTGTAGGCGATGAACTCGTCGGTGACCTTGTGCAGCGCCACCTCGGTCACATCGAGCCGCCGCTGGCTGATCAGCTGCAACAACAGGTCGAACGGCCCCTGAAAATTGCTCAGCCGCAGGTGGAACCCGTCGGGCTTGTTTTCCGGTACGACCTCGGCAGCCGGTGGTCCGGCCTCGCTCACCGGCCCGACCGGTGGATGACTTCCCGTGCCATAGCCCGATACGCTTCCGCGCCACCGGATTTCGGCGCCCAGGTGGTGATCGGCTCACCGGCGACACTGGCGTCGGGGAAACGGACGGTCCGGTTGATCACGGTGTCGTACACCAGATCACCGAACACCTCCACCACCCGGGCCATCACCTGCCGGGAGTGCAGCAATCGCGCATCGAACATAGTCACCACGATGCCCGACAGTGCCAGCCGCGGGTTGAGCCGGTCCCGCACCTTCTCCACTGTGTCGGTGAGCAGCGCCAGCCCGCGCAGGGAGAAGTATTCGCATTCCATCGGGATGATCACGCCGTCGGCGCAGGCCAGCGCGTTGACGGTGAGCAGACCCAGCGACGGCTGGCAGTCGATGAGGATGTAGTCGTAGCGGTCGCGCAGCGGTGCCAGCGCGCGGCCGAGGGTCTGTTCCCGGCCGACCTCGTTGACCAGCTGGATTTCCGCCGCCGAGAGGTCGATATTGCTCGGCAGCAGATCCATCCCGTCGACCTTGGTGTTGAGCAGCACGTCGTCGACGCTCGCCCGGCCGCCGACGAGCAGATTGTGCACGGTCAGGTCCAGGTCGTGGTGGGCCACGCCCAGTCCCGCCGACAGTGCTCCCTGCGGGTCGAGGTCGACCAGCAACACCCGGCGGCCGTATTCGGCGAGCGCGGCACCGAGGTTGATGGTGGAGGTGGTCTTGCCGACGCCGCCCTTCTGATTGCACATGGCGACGATCAGGGCGTCACCGTTGCGCGACGACGGGGGTGGTTCGGGAATGTCGCGCAGCGGGCGTCCGGTCGGGCCGAGTTCGGTACCGTCCGCCACGATGTCGTTCGCCTCCCAGAGTCTGCGGGCCGCCTGTTCGATTCGGAGGCCGGTTCGGATATTCGAAAGCGGTTCTGCCGCAGCGTTGTTCGGCGGCTCGGCCGGGCCGGCTGTCGTCATGTCCGCTGCTCCTTCAGTTTTCCTGCTCGTTGCCCCGCCGCGCGCTGCGGAACAGCGGGCGATCGCTACACCGGACGCCGATGTACCGGACCACCGCAATAGACGCTACCGCCTCCGAGCGCAAGACCCCCGATCGGACACGCTTGGGGAACGCCCCCGATCGTTGCGCACTTGTGTCATTACCCGTGCCACAACACCGTGTCCTCACGGCACCAACTCCGCATTCTGTCGCCTCGAGGGGGTGTTGGGAAACCCTTTGCGGCAATCCGCACCCGATATCGGGTTGCCGCCGCCGGCGCGTTACCGCGCCCGCGGATGCGCGGTGGCCCACACCTCGTGCAGTGTATTGACCGTGACCAGGGTGTAGATCTGCGTGGTCGTCACCGACGCGTGCCCCAGCAACTCCTGCACGACACGCACGTCGGCGCCCCCGTCGAGCAGGTGGGTGGCGAACGAGTGCCGCAGCGTGTGCGGCGACACCGCGGCGCCGATCCCGGCCCGATCGGCCGCGTCCTGCAGCACCTGCCAGGTGCTCTGGCGCGAGAGCCGGCCGCCGCGAGCATTGAGGAACAGGGCGGGGGTGCCCTTGCCGCGGGCGCCGAGCGCGGGCCGGCCCCGAACCAGATAGGCGTCGATTGCCGCCAGCGCCGGCCGCCCGATCGGCACCATGCGCTGTTTACCGCCCTTACCGTGCAGGACGACCGAGCGCCCGGCGGTGTCGATATCGTCGACGTCGAGTCCGACGACCTCCGAGATCCGGGCGCCGGTGGAGTACAGCAGTTCCAGCATGGCCCGATCCCGCAGTCCGCGCGGCCCGCCCCCGGAACCGGCGTCGTCTCCCCCGCCCGCGGCCTCGAGCAGCCGGGAAATATCTTCGTAGGGAAGCGCTTTCGGCAGTCGCCGCGCCGGAGTCGGCGGCTTCACACCGTGCGCGACATCCCCGGTGGTCAGTCCCTCGGCCGCCGCGAACCGGTGCAGGCCGCGCACCGCCACCAGTGCGCGGGCGGCCGAACTGGCGGCCAGCGCCGGATAGCCCTCGCCACCCGCCCGCAGCGAGACGACGAAATCGGCGATCTGGTTCTCGGTCACCCGGTCCAGATCACCGATATCGCGCTGTTTCAGAAACTCCTGATATCGCTGCAGATCACGCCGGTAGGCGCTGAGCGTATTTCTCGCCGCGCCGCGCTCGACCGTCAGATGGTCGAGATAGGCCTGGATCTGCCGCTCCACCACGCGTTCACCCGACCGGTAGCGGCACAACGACCGCCGGGGCGGCGGGAACAGCGACATTCACGGTGTCATCATGACAGCCGGCGGCGACATTCGTTCGCACGAAACACAGTTCGCACGTGCCCGAGGAGTACGGCCGGGTGAGGTGAGGCACCCGGCCGGTTGTCCATCAGGCCCGTGCGTGTTCGGCGGCCTTCCGATCGAGCAGCTGCGTCGGCATACCCGGCCACGGCGCGTCGGCGGGCCGCAGCGTCGTGCCGTTCGCCCGCGCGACCGACGCGGCCAGCACACCGGCCACCGCGGTCGCGTTCTCGATCCGGCCCGACAGCGCGGCGGTCACCGCGTCCTGCAGCGACATCCGCACGATCGACAGATCGGCTTCCTCGTGCTCGGGGTCCGGCCGATCGGTGTCCGACAACCCGGTCGCGAGATAGATGCGCAGTGCCTCGTCGGTGAACCCCGGCGACAGCACCACATCCACCAGCGTGGACCACTCCCGCGCCGCCAGACCGGTCTCCTCGGCGAGTTCGCGTTGCGCGGCCGCCAGCGGATCCTCACCGGCCTGATCGAGCAGGCCGGCCGGCAACTCCAGCAACCGCCGCCCGATCGGATGCCGATACTGGTTGATCAGCACCACCGAGCCGTCGTGGTCGAGGGCGACGATCGCGACCGCGCCGTGATGCTCGACCACCTCGCGTTCGGCAATCCGCCCGCCGGGCATCTCGACCTGATCCCGCCGCAGCGCGACGATCGCGCCCGAATACACGGTCTCGGTGCCGACGACGCGGAAGTTGTGGTTACCGGGTTCGCTCACTGCGCGACTCGCTCGGCCTCATCGGCCTCCTCGCCGTAGATCTCCACCGGAAGCCGTTCGGCGCCTTTGTATTTCAACGCCGCGTCGACCAGTCCGGCGAACAGCGGATGCGGCCGGGTCGGCCGGCTCTTGAGCTCCGGATGCGCCTGGGTCGCGACGAAGTACGGATGTACGTTCGCCGGCAGCTCCACGAACTCGACCAGATGCCCGTCCGGCGAGGTACCGGAGAATCGCAGACCGCTCTGGGCGATCTTGTCGCGATAGGCGTTGTTGACCTCGTAGCGGTGCCGATGCCGCTCCGACACCTCGGTGGTGCCGTAGGCCTGCGCCACGACCGAGCCCTTCTCCAGCACGGCCGGATAGGCGCCCAGTCGCATGGTGCCGCCGAGGTCGGCCTCACCGGCGACCGCCTGGGCTTGGTCGGCCATCGTGGAGATCACCGGATGCGTTGTCTCCGGCTCGAATTCGGCGGAGTTGGCGTCCTCGAGTCCCACCGAACGGGCGGCCTCGATCACCGCGCACTGCAGTCCCAGGCACAGCCCCAGCAGCGGAATCGAGCGGGTGCGCGCGAACCGGATCGCGCCGACCTTGCCCTCGATGCCGCGAATGCCGAAGCCGCCGGGGATCAGCACCGCGTCGACATCGCCGAGGTGATGCTGCGCGCCCTCCGGAGTCTCGCATTCGTCGGACTGCACCCAGCGGATGTTCACCTTGGCCTTGGCCGCGAAACCACCGGCCCGCAGTGCCTCGGTCACCGAGAGATACGCGTCCGGCAGGTCGACGTATTTACCGACCAGCGCGACGGTCACCTCTTCGCGCGGGTTGTGCACCCGGTCCAGCAGATCGCCCCAGACGGTCCAGTCGACATCGCGGAACGGCAGGCCGAGCTTGCGCACCACGTAGGCGTCGAGGCCCTCGCGGTGCAGCACCTTCGGGATGTCGTAGATCGACGGCGCGTCGGGCGTGGAGATGCAGGCGTCGACGTCGACGTCGCACATCAGCGCGATCTTGTTCTTCAGCCCCTGCGGCACCTCGCGGTCGCAGCGCAGGATCAGCGCGTCGGGCTGGATACCGATGTTGCGCAGCGCCGCGACGGAGTGCTGCGTGGGTTTGGTCTTCAGCTCGCCGGAGGGCGCCAGATACGGCACCAGCGTCACGTGCAGGAAGAAGCAGTTGTCCCGGCCCACCTCGTGCCGGATCTGGCGCGCGGCCTCGAGGAACGGCTGGGATTCGATATCGCCGACGGTGCCGCCGATTTCGGTGATCACCACGTCCGGGGTCTGGCCCTGCAGATCCGGACCGCTCATCGCGAGGATCCGGTTCTTGATCTCGTCGGTGATGTGCGGGATGACCTGCACGGTGTCGCCGAGGTACTCGCCGCGCCGCTCCTTGGCGATCACGGTGGAGTAGACCTGCCCGGTGGTGACGTTCGCATAGCCCGACAGATCACGGTCGAGGAAGCGCTCGTAGTGGCCGACGTCGAGGTCGGTTTCGGCGCCGTCCTCGGTCACGAACACCTCGCCGTGCTGGAAGGGATTCATGGTGCCGGGGTCGACATTCAGATACGGGTCCAGCTTCTGCATGGTGACCCGCAATCCGCGGGCGGTCAGCAGCTGGCCGAGGCTGGAGGCGGTCAGTCCCTTGCCGAGGGAGGAGGCGACACCGCCACTCACGAAGATGTGTTTGGTGGCCGTCTGATGGGGGGAACGCGCCGGAATCCGCGATTGACTCACGGAACTCCACGCTAACACGAAAAACGGTTGCGAAACGAATGCCACGCGGGGAATGTCGGAGGTCGTCCTGCCGGTTTGTCACTTGCGTCTCATTCAGCGCAGCAACCCCATGACGCGGCGCCCAGGACGCACCGATCGCCCGGCACTCGCTCCGACGTGACGGATCATCCGATCGCGGTCGACAGCGGCGGCCGCGCTCAGCCGGGAGAAGCGGTCACCGACAGCGAGGTCGCCTCCGGCCCGGTGCCGTAGTGACCGGTTTTGCCGCCCAGTTGCTCGGCGAGGCCGAGAGCCGTTGTGACCCGGCCCGTTTCGCGGTCCACGTTGTCGACCGTGGACACCGTCGCGTCGAGGCGGTTCTCGCGGCGCACCTCGGCGATCGGCCCCGATCCGTCCGAGGAACCGGCCCGCCCCGCCAGCACCAGCCCCGCCCCGCGTCCGCGCAGCGCCCCGGCGAAATGCGCCGTGATCGATCCCTGGCCGTTGTGGTCGGCCCGCGCGCCGGACCCGGTCACCACCACGGCCAACTGGGCCGGCGCGAAGTCACCGGCGGCGAGGAAGCCGCCGTTGCGCAGGGTGTCGACGATCAGCCCGCGTTCCTGCGCGGTGGCACGGTCGGCGCCGTCGGCGGGGTCGGTGAGAAACGCCAGGCCGAGGAGATCACCGGCGAGGCTGCCCTGATCCACCGCCTCGGTCTGCAACTGAGCGCCGGCGGGAATCATATTCGTGACCGCGGTCCGCAGGCGGTCGCCCTGCGACGCGTCGACGAAGGCGTCGGTGAGCGCGACCCGCCCGGTGACCTTCGCCCCGGCAGTGGTCAGGGCTGCCGTCACCGCGTCGACGTCACCGCCGTCGGCATCGGGGGTGGTGAATACGAGCACCGTGTGATCGGCGAGGGTTCCGTTCAGGATGCGGCCCGCCGACCGGGCGATGAAGTCGTCGGCCGCACCGACCTGCCGCTCGAGTTGCCCGTTGGCCGCCGCGAGCGCGTCGTTGCGCTGAGCCAGATCGTCACCGTCACCCGGACCACCCTGGCGGACGACGGCGCCGAGCGCCGCACCCACCGCCAATGCCAGAAAGATCGCGGCCAGGGAAACGACGAGCCGACGCATGGAACCCACTGCTTTCTCTACCCCCGACGGTCCGATAGTCGATGGAGCCAGTCCTGCGACTGCCGCCACGCCGAATCCAGCCAATCGAGCACATCGCTGCCCAGATGCGAGGACACCAGCAGTCCGACGATCAGCGCGATCAGCGCGGCCAGCACCACCAGTGCGGTCGCCCAGCCGGAGTTGCCCTGCCGATACAGGGTGGCGACGGCCTTGGCGTCCATCAGTTTCGGTCCCGCCTTGAGCCGGGTCAGGAACATCGCCGGAGCCGATTCGCGGCGGCTGCGATCGAAGAAGTCGTCGAGCGAGGCCGGCGCCCCGCAGGTGATGATCAGCGCGGCCCCGTGATGGTCGGCCAGCAGCAGCGCCAGATCCGCCGCCGATCCCGAGGACGGGAAGGTGGTGGCGCCGATACCCAGGTCCTGAATTCGCTCCAGCCCCTTGGCGTGCCCGTCGGTATCGGCCGGAAGTATCAGCTCGGCACCGCATTTCAGCGAGCTCGCGGTGATTTCCTCCGGGTCGCCGACGATCAGATCGGGACGATATCCGGCCTTGGTCAGGATGTCGGCGCCGCGCCCGACACCGACCAGAATCGGCGCGTACTCCTTGACGAACGGCTTGATCGCCTTGAGGTCGTCACGACTGTCCACGCCGTCGGCCACCACCACGACATGGCGGCCGCGCATCGACAGATCCAGGGCCGGAACCCCGAGACCGTCGATCAGCATCGCGCTTTCGGTCCGGATGTATTCGGTCGTGTTGCCGGCGAAGGCTTCCAGATGGTCGGCCAGCCCGTTGCGCGCCGCGATCATCCGCTCGGCGATGACCTGATCGGTGAGCTCGATGGCCTCGACCAGAACCTCCGGTTCCTTCTTGGTCAACTTGTCGGCATACACCACGCCGGCATCGATGCGGACCTTGCTGCCGTCCTTGATCTTGCCGAACACGTCGGCGGAGACAGCATCCAGCAACACGATCCCGTTGGCGGCCAGCACTTCCGGGCCGAGGTTCGGATAGCGGCCCGAAATCGAGGGCGAGGCATTGATCACCGCCGCCACGCCCGCCTGGACGAGCCGGTCAGCGGTGAGGCGATCGATGTCCATCTCGTCGAGGACCACCACATCGCCCGCCCCGACCCGCTTGAGCAGACGCCGGGTATTGCGGTCCACCCGGGCCATCCCGGTGACGCCGGGAAGCGTTTCGGTGTTGCGCGACAACAGCGCCAGCATCTTCATGGCATCCGATAATGGACGCCGACTCTCAACCTGTGGTGGAGGCGCGCCGACGTCCTATCACATCCCCTGGCATGAGGCCAGCAAACGCACGCCTCCACGACGTCGACTGGCGTGCCGGGTGGTGCCGCTGGTACCGATATGCTTCGGCTCACTGCATCCGAAGGAGAACGCCATGGCCAGTACCACCGTCGACACGGTCATTCCCGCACCGCGCGACGTCGTCTACAAGCTGTTCGCCGAGCGCGACAGTCTCAACGGCTATCTGCCCGTGCGCATTACGCTGCGTCAGCCCGGCGCTCCCGAGGCCTCCGGCGTCGGTGCACGCTACCTGGTGGGCGTGGGCGGCATCGGTGTGACCGAGGAGACCACCGAACTGGTTCCCGGTGAGCGCATGGAATACCGGATCATCGCCGGTGCGCCGGTGAAGCGGCACGTCGGCACCATCACCTTCGCCGACGCCCCGGGCGGCACCCTGGTGTCGTACCGGATGGAATCCGAGCCCAAGCTGCCGGTGCCGGACAAGGCGACGGAACTGTTTCTGCGCGGCCTGATCTCGCCGTTCCTCAAGGCCGCCAAGAAGGCCGTCGCCAAGTAGACGCTTCGCAGCTCGTCAGCCCGCCGCCGAGGTGGTGTCGGCCTTCTCCGCCCGCGCGGTGGCCAGCAACTCCTCGGCGTGGGCGCGGCCGGTCTCGGTGTCGTCGAGACCGGCCAGCATGCGAGCCAGCTCGACGACCCGCTCGTCGGTGGTCAGCGCCCGCACCCCGCTGTTGACGCCCTTGCCGTCGTCGACCTTGTCCACCACGAGGTGGGTGTCGGCGAAGGCGGCCACCTGCGGCAGATGAGTCACCACGATGACCTGATGGGTGCGGGCCAGCCGCGCCAGCCGTCGCCCGATCTCCACCGCGGCGCGGCCGCCGACACCGGCGTCGACCTCGTCGAACACCATGGTCGAGCCGTATTCGGAGGCCGCGAGCACCACTTCCAGCGCCAGCATCACGCGCGAGAGCTCACCACCGGACGCACTGCGGCTCAACGGCAGCGACTGCGCGCCGGAGTGGGCAGACAGCCGGAATTCCACCTCGTCCACACCGGACGCGCCGGCATGCAGCTCCGCCCCCTCGACGGTGATGGGCGCACTGTCCTGCGCGGCCGCCGCCAGCGGCCGCACCTCCACCTCGAGTTTGGCGCGGCCCATCGCCAGTCCGCTCAATTCGGCGCTCACCGCGGTCGCGAGTTTGCGGGCGGCCTTGCGCCGGGCGGCGGTCAACTTCTTCGCCGTCTCCCGCACCTGCCCGGCCGCGGTCTCCACCTCGGCGGCCAGCGCCGCCAGCGCCTCCTCCGACACGTCGAGGGAGGCCAGGCGGGTGCGCGCCTCGTCGGCCCAGGCGATCACCGCGTCGACATCGGGTGCGTATTTGCGGGTCAGCGATTTCAGTTCCGCCTGGCGGGTGAGCAGGCTGTCCAGCGCCGCGGGATCCGACGGCAGATCCGACAGATACGAACTCAACTCGGTGGTCACATCGACCACCACCGCGATGGCCTCCCCCAGCCGCGGCGCCAACGCGGTCAGCGCCGGATCGTCACTGGATTCCAGCCGGGCCCGCGCACCACCGAGCGCGTCCAGCGCACCGGCGCCCTCACCGTCGCCGGAACCCGCGAGGGCCGCATGGGCGGCGCCGGCCGCCTCTCGCAGCGAATCCAGATCGCCGAGCCGCAGCACCTCGGCGACGATGCGCTCGTCCTCACCGGGTTCCGGTGCGACCGAATCGATTTCGTTCAGCGAATGCTGCAGCCGATCGGCCTCGAGGGCGAGTTCACGGCTGCGCGCGGTGCGTTCCAGCAGCTCGGCGCGAGCCTGCAGCCAGGTGCGGCGGGCCAGCTGATATTTGCGCAGCAGCCCGGCCACCGCATCGCCGGCGAACCGGTCCAGGGCCTGCAGTTGCTGATCGGGACGCTGCAGTCGCAGCTGGTCGTTCTGCCCGTGCACGGTCAGCAGCGGCGCCGTGAAATCCGACAGCACCGCGGCCGGCACACTGCGGCCACCGAGATGGGCGCGGGAACGCCCGTCGCTGCCGACGGTACGCACCGCGATGACACTGTCGTCGTCGTCGCGTTGCGCGCCGGAGGATTCCAGCACCTTCTCGACCTCGTCGCGGGCGCTGTCGTGCACGTCCTCGACGGTGAACCGGCCCTCGACCACGGCCCGCTGCGCGCCCTGACGCACCCGTCCGGCGTCCGCGCGGGCGCCACCGAGCAGATGCAGTCCGGTGACCACCATCGTCTTGCCGGCACCGGTCTCACCGGTCACACAGGTCAGTCCCTCGTGGAACTGCGCGGTGGCGGTGGATATGACGCCGAGGCCGTCAATCCTGATCTCTGTCAGCACGTGTGCTCTCCGTTCGGCGGTGTTCGCTATCGCCTGAGCCGGGTTGCTCGGTGGGGGTGCGGGCCGACTCCGGCGCGCACGGCCGTTCCGGCCGCCGGCCCCGCCAGCCTGTCACGGGTAAGCGGAACTTGCGCACCATCCGGTCGGCGAAGGGGGCGGAATCCAACCGCACCCACCGCACCGGTTCGGCGCCGCGCACCGCTTCGAATCGCCCACCCCGCGGCAATGCCAGCGTACGCCGGCCGTCCAGGAAGACGATCGCATCATGGCCTGTCGCAACGGTTTCCACCGCGATCCGCGACTCCGGGCTGGTCACCAGCGGCCGTGCGAACAGTGCGTGCGCATTACTGGGAATCACCAGCAGCGCCTCGAGTTCGGGCCACACCACGGGACCACCCGCGGAGAAGGCATAGGCGGTGGAGCCGGTGGGTGTCGCGATCAGCACGCCGTCACAACCGAACTGCGACACCGGGCGGCCGTCGACTTCGAGGACGACCTCCAGCACGCCCATCCGGGCGGCATTCTCGATACTGGCCTCGTTGAGGGCCCATCCGCGTTCCACGACAACATCATCGACGCGGACACTGACATCTACGGTCATCCGCTGCTCGATGCGGTAATCGCCGCGCACCACTTGGGCCAGCGCGTCGTCCAGATGTTCGGCCTCGGCCTCGGTGAGAAAACCGATGCGTCCGAGGTTGATTCCCAGTACCGGAACCCGGGCCGGGTGTGCCATCTCCGCCCCGCGCAGGAAGGTGCCGTCGCCACCGAGCGCGAGCACCATCTCGCAGCCGACCGCGGCTTCGGGACCGTGCGGCACCACCCGCACCGGATAGCCGTCGGGTTCGCCGGTGTCGTCGAAATCCAGCTTGGTGCTGTAGGCCTCGTCCTCGAGGACGCGCAACCCGATTCCGGCGTCGGCGAAGATCTTCGCGACCCGATGCGCGGTCTCGAGCAGTTCGGAACGGCCCGGATGGGCGACGAGCAGGATCTCCCGCTTCACTGTGGCCCCTCCTCGACCGCACGCTGCACCAATTCGCTGATATCGGGCTCCGATTCGGTCTCGGCCGAATCCGTGTCCGGTGTGTCCTTGCGCAGCCACAGGAAATACTCGACGTTGCCCGACGGGCCGGGCAACGGGCTGGCGACCACACCGCGGGTACGCAGGCCCAGCTCGGCGGCCGCGGCGGCCACCTCGGTCACCGCCTCGGCGCGCAGAGCCGGGTCACGCACCACACCGCCGGAGCCTACTCGCTGTTTACCGACCTCGAACTGCGGTTTCACCATGGGCAGCAGATCCGCGCCCGGTGTGCAGCAGGCGGCCAGCGCGGGCAGCACCAGCGCCAGCGAGATGAACGACAGATCCGCGACAACCAGTTCGACCGGTCCGTCGATCGCCTCGGGCGTCAGCGCGCGCACATTGGTGCGGTCGAACACGCGGACCCGCTCGTCGTTGCGCAGCCGCCACACCAGCTGGCCGTAGCCCACATCGACGGCGACCACCTCGCGGGCGCCGCGGGCGAGCAGCACATCGGTGAACCCGCCGGTCGACGCACCGGCGTCCAGGCAGCGCTTCCCGGCCACGCTCACCCCGAGCGGTTCGAACGCCTCCAGCGCGCCCAGCACCTTGTGCGCACCACGCGAGGCCCACTGGACCTCGTCGGGTTCCTCACGCACCAGCAGCGGGGTATTCGGCTCGACCGCGGTCGCCGGTTTCGACGCGACCGCACCGTTGATCAGGACGCGGCCCGCGCCGATCAGTTCGACCGCGTGCTCTCGCGATCGCGCCAATCCGCGGCGAACCAGTTCGGCGTCCACTCGCGCGCGCCTGGCCACCTCAGATCTTGTCCACCGTCGCCAGGGCGCCGACCAGCACCTCGTGGGCCTGTTCGAGAATGCGCGCCCGCCGGGTGATATCGGTTCCCGCGCGGTCCACCCCGTCGGCTTCGTCGCTGCTCACGCGCCGCGCTCCGGGCAATTCCGCCAGCAGCGCCGCTACCTCGGCCCGCACCTGCTCCGGATCGGCGAACTCCGCCGTCCCTCCCGCGAGATGCTGCCCGGGCAGCGGAACTCCCGGGCGAGGACCGGAGAAACCGGACGGATGCGGACGCGGAATGGGCGTAGTCATGGTGCCGACAACGCTACCGGAGTTCCACGACGGACAGGCAAGCGGCGGCACGGGTGAAACGGAGGTCACGGTGGCGTCCAGCGGCCGGGCGCCGGCCGCCCTGCGTCGACAGCTGCAGCCCCAGGACCGGTGGGGCGCGGCGAGTATTGGCACAATGGCGGCGTGGGAGGTAAGCGACGACAGGGATCTGTCCGGTTCGTCGCACTCGCGGCGGCATCGACGGCGGCCGCGGTGGTCGCCGCCGCCGAATACGCCCACTGGCGCGCATCTCGGCGATTGCTCGGACCGCGGCGGGAACCACGAACCGGCGGTGTGGACGCGGTGGTGGTGCTGGGCTACCCGGCCGCCGCCGACGGCCGGACGCGCGCGCTGCAGCGCTGGCGATGCCGCATCGGCGCCCGCTCGCTGCCGCGCGACCGCGACGGATTCCTGATCTTCACCGGCGGCGCCGTGCACGGCCCCTGGGTCGAAGCGACGGTGATGGCCGAATACACCCGCGCTCACCTCGGTGTTCCGCCCGAGCGAATCCGGACGGAGACATCGGCCGAAACCACGTGGCAGAACATCGAATTCACCATTCCCGCCATGGAACGAGCCGATCGCATCATGATCGCCTCCGACCCCATGCACGCCGCCCGCGCCCGCCGCTATCTGTGGGCGCAGCGGCCGGACCTCGCCGAACGCCTCGCCCCCGCCGCCGACTACCGGCCGCTGGAATGCTGGTGGCTCAAAATCCCCACTGCCGCACACGAATCGGCGGCGATCACCCGGCGCCGCGCCGGAGCTGCCGCCACTCCACTACTCCGGCGCCTGGGCATCCTCCCCGAGACCGCGGCAGCGTTCACAGCTGCCGAGGATCGCCGCGATTGACCGACGATCCCGGCGCGGATCGGGCAGTCGTCGACTCGGCCGTGGTGAACGCGGTGAGCCGGACAGTTACCGAAGCAATTCGATTGCGCGACCGGGGTTTTCGTCCAACAGTCTGACCAGGTGGTCGACCGTGTCACCCTCGGGAGAATCGTGCCGGATCACCGGGTGATTCAGCGCGTCGAGAGTTCGGGAGATGTAGGTGGGCCGGTGGTCGGCGGGGCGGGCTCGCAGATCGTCGAGGGTGCTGACGCCGGTGAGGACCATCAACGACGGCAGGCCGACGCACCGGGCGCCGTCGATATCGGTGTCGAGACGGTCTCCCACCACGAGCACGTCGCGGGTCGCCGCGCGGACCAGCGCATCCTCGAGCAGCGGCGCATAGGGTTTACCGGCTACCACCGGCTCCTGGTCGGTCGCGGCTCGCAATGCGGCGACCATCGCGCCGTTGCCCGGCGCCAGGCCGCGCTCGTTCGGCAGAGTGGCATCCGCATTCGCGGCCACCCACAGGGCCCCGGCCCGCACGGCGTAGGCCGCCTCGGCGAGGTCCGGCCATCCGGTCTGCGGGGAATGCCCCTGCACGACCGCGGCGGGAGCCACGCCGTTGAAACGCCGAATCGGTTGCAGGCCGACCTGTTCGATTTCCGCCGCGAGGTCGTCGGTGCCGACGATCAGCACGGTGGATCCGGCGGCCAGCCGGGAGGCGAGCACATGCGCCGCCGCCTGCGCGCTGGTAACGACCTCGGATTCACTTGCGCCGAAACCCAATTCGCGCAGATGCGCGGCCACCACACCAGCCGACCGGCTGGCGTTGTTGGTGACGAACATCAGCTTCTGCGCGCCACCGCCGGCGTCGAGAGCGGCGGGTGCGCCGGTGATCACCTGCGCACCTCGATACAGCGTGCCGTCCAGATCCAGCAGGAGGGCCTCGAAGCTCTCCCGAAGCGATGCTGCCACTAGTTACTCCACGTCGTCGTCGACCTGTGCGTCCGCGAGTTCGTCGGCACGCTCCTCGGCGTCGGTATCACCGTCGACATCGGCCGCGGCCGCATTGAGGAACCACTGCAGTGCCTCGTCGGACCGGCCGGCGGCGAGCAGCGCCTCCGCATAGGCGTAGAACAACCGTGCCGAGGCGGAACCGGAGCGCGAGGGATCCAGTTCCGGCGTCTGCAGGGTGACCACGGCCTGATCGTATTGGCCCAAATCCATTCGCGCACCGGCGACGACGATCCGCAGCTCGGTCGCCTCGTCGCCCGACAGTGCCCGCGCCTCGTCGCTGCGGCCGAGTTCGATCGCGCGTTCGGGCCGTCCCAGCCCGCGTTCGCAATCGGCCATGACCGCCAGCAGACCCGAGCCGCCGGACATCCGGCGCGCGGTACGCAACTCGGAGAGGGCCTCGGCCCATTCACCCGCGTGATAGGCGGTGACACCGGCGGTTTCGCGGACCACCGCGATGCGTCCGGCGCGGCGCCGTGCCGCGCGCGCATGTTCGAGTGCCTGCTCCGGGTCCTCGTCGAGAAGCCGGGCGGCCATCACCAGGTGCCGGGCGACCGCCTCGGCGTTGTTCTTGTCGAGGCTCAGCAGATCGCGGCGCACCGCGCCGTCCAGATCGCTCGCCTGCACATCGTCCGGCAACGCGGGCTCATCGGGCCGCCCCGCCCGGCTCTCACCGCCGACGCGCGCCCCTTCACCACCCCGTCGCCGCGGCTCCCGGTCCTCGAAGTTCGCGCCGGCCTCCGCCGATTCTCCGGTGTGCGCGGTGGTGTCGGCCTCGTCCGCCGATCCGAATCGACGCTCGGCATCCGCGCCACCGCGCCGGAACCCGCCGCGCCGATCACCCTCGCCCCGGCCGTAACCACCCGGACGATCCCCACGGCCGCTCGGACCTCCCGGTCGCCGGCCACCCTCGTCACGCCGGAATCCGCCTCGGCGATCATCCGAGCCGCGCCCGTAGCCGCCGGACCGCCGATCGCCCTCGTCACGCCGGAACCCACCCGAGCGGCGATCGTCACCACCGCGACCGTATCCCCCGGAGCGGCGATCGTCGCCGCCGCGCTCGAAACCACCGGAACGCCGGTCGTCGCCACCACGGTTGTAACCGCCGGAACGACGGTCGTCCCCGCCACGGCTGTAACCACCGGGACGACGGTCATCGCCACCACGGCTGTAACCACCGGAACGGCGGTCGTCCCCACCACGGTTGTAACCACCCGAGCGGCGATCGTCCTCGCCGCGGCCGTATCCACCCGAGCGGCGATCGTCGCCACCACGGTTGTAACCACCCGAGCGCCGGTCGTCTCCACCGCGGTTGTAACCACCGGAACGGCGGTCGTCTCCACCGCGGTTGTAACCACCGGAACGGCGATCGTCGTTGTCGCGCCGGAAGCCACCGGAGCGGCGGTCGTCTCCGCCACGTTCATGGCCGCCCGAGCGGCGATCGTCTCCACCACGCCCGTGACCACCGGAGCGACGGTCGTCGTCGCCGCGCCCATACCCGCCGGAACGACGATCATCGTTGTCGCGCCGGAAGCCACCGGAGCGGCGGTCGTCTCCACCGCGGCCGTAACCGCCGGTGCCGCGCTCGGATCCACGGCGGTCGTCGCCGCGCCCGCTACCGCCGCGCCGATCGTCGTCACGGGCGCCGTATCCGCCCGAGCGGCTGGTGTCGTCGCCGCGCCGGAAACCTCCGGAGCGACGTTCCCCTTCTCCGCGGTCATGGGCAGGTGTGCCGGAGCCGGCCGAGTCCGGACCGGTACTGCCACGGCGGAAGGGTCTCCTACCGTCGTCATGCTCCGACACAGCGTTACCTTTCTCTGATCCGGCACGAGCAGCCGGTGATGACATGCAGACCGCGCCGTCCGCCGGCACCCGTCTGCAACCACCATAAATTCAATCACGCGACACGAACGCTTCCCCACTTGCCCGGCCCGCGCGCGCATCGCGAGTGGCCGGGGGCGACGAGTCGCGGATCCGGACGAAAATCCGGTGTAGCGGCGGCGCCGAACAAAAAGGGGCGTATATGGGTAAGGCCCCCAACCTGCTGGTTGGGGGCCTTACCTGAATGTATGTTCCGGCGGTGTCCTACTCTCCC
>NZ_LZML01000152.1:0-942 GCF_001665695.1 Nocardia sp. 852002-51101_SCH5132738
GCTCATCGAAATGCCCCACCCGTGAGCGGTCCTGATTATAGGGGTTCGCGGTTTCCGGTCGTGGCCCGGCGGAGGTTGTCGGCGGTGGCTTGGTGGTCGCGTAGCCGGTAGGAATCGCCGTCGAGTTTGAGGACCACCGAGCGATGTAGGAGCCGGTCGAGCATGGCCGCGGCGATGATGGTGTCGCCGAGGACTTCGCCCCATTCGGAGACGCTGCGGTTAGTGGTGATCACGATCGATGTCTTCAAGTACCGTTGCGCGACAACCTGAAACAGTGCTGATGCCGCCTCTGCAGGTAACGGCAGGTATCCCAGTTCGTCGATCGCCAGGAGCGTTGGTCCGGCGTAGAAACGCATGCAGGTGGCCCACCGGCCTTCGATCGCAGCTTTGTGGCAGCGGGCCGCCAAATCGGCGGCGGTGGTGACATAGGTGCGGTAGCCGGCGTGCACCGCAGCCCGGGCTAGACCCAAGGCCGCTCAGTTTGGTGTGCTGCCGGGTTGTCAACCGGGTAGCACGCGCACGCTGATGTGGGTTTGGTAGATGGTCCGGTCGATCACCCCCTTGGCGCGGTGTTTGGAGATTGCCCGTTTGACCACGCGAAGGCTGCTGCGGGGCCGGCGATGTGGGAGCAGGTCAGCGCGCACGGCCCGCCCGATCACACCGACGATATCGACAGTCGCGCCGGTGATGACCCGGCCGCATGGACGAGCTGGTCGCGGGCGGTCTGCAAAGCGACGGTGAAACTGCCCCGGTCCGCGACCATGCCCGGTGTGGCCAGCGCGGTATCGGCGATCGCGGTCCGCAACGCCTGGTAGGTGATCAGCAACGCGTAGACCTCCTGCGCGACATCGTCGGCAGTACGCGCCGAGGGTGTCACGAGAACCGTGTAAGTCCGAAGCTAGTTCGGTACTAAATCTATTCTAGCACAATGGCCTTCGGATA
>NZ_LZML01000153.1:0-771 GCF_001665695.1 Nocardia sp. 852002-51101_SCH5132738
GAACCGAATTCCATTGTGCTAGAATAGATTTAGTACCGAACTAGCTTCGGACTTACACGGTTCTCGTGACACCCTCGGCGCGTACTGCCGACGATGTCGCGCAGGAGGTCTACGCGTTGCTGATCACCTACCAGGCGTTGCGGACCGCGATCGCCGATACCGCGCTGGCCACACCGGGCATGGTCGCGGACCGGGGCAGTTTCACCGTCGCTTTGCAGACCGCCCGCGACCAGCTCGTCCATGCGGCCGGGTCATCACCGGCGCGACTGTCGATATCGTCGGTGTGATCGGGCGGGCCGTGCGCGCTGACCTGCTCCCACATCGCCGGCCCCGCAGCAGCCTTCGCGTGGTCAAACGGGCAATCTCCAAACACCGCGCCAAGGGGGTGATCGACCGGACCATCTACCAAACCCACATCAGCGTGCGCGTGCTACCCGGTTGACAACCCGGCAGCACACCAAACTGAGCGGCCTTGGGTCTAGCCCGGGCTGCGGTGCACGCCGGCTACCGCACCTATGTCACCACCGCCGCCGATTTGGCGGCCCGCTGCCACAAAGCTGCGATCGAAGGCCGGTGGGCCACCTGCATGCGTTTCTACGCCGGACCAACGCTCCTGGCGATCGACGAACTGGGATACCTGCCATTACCGGCAGAGGCGGCTTCAGCATTGTTTCAAGTTGTGTCGCAACGATATTTGAAGACCTCGATCGCGATCACCACCAACCGCGGCGTCGGATCCTGGGGCGAGATCCTCGGCGATAACACTGTCGC
>NZ_LZML01000154.1:0-1186 GCF_001665695.1 Nocardia sp. 852002-51101_SCH5132738
ACCATCATCGCCGCGGCCATGCTCGACCGGCTCCTACATCGCTCGGTGGTCCTCAAACTCGACGGCGATTCCTACCGCCTGCGAGACCACCATGCCCGATCAGAAAACCACCGCACGGCCTCCGGAACCATCCGCCGGCCGCTACAGTAGAACCGCCTCACGGGTGGGGAATTTCGATGAGCACCACTGGGGAAGTTTCTTGAGCCTCGTCAGCTGACTGCGCTCACCGAATCTCCCCAGCCGGGCTCATCGAAATGCCCCACCCGTGAGCGGTCCTGATTATAGGGGTTCGCGGTTTCCGGTCGTGGCCCGGCGGAGGTTGTCGGCGGTGGCTTGGTGGTCGCGTAGCCGGTAGGAGTCGCCGTCGAGGTTGATCACCATCGACCGGTGCAGGAGTCTGTCCAATAATGCTGCGGCGACAGTGTTATCGCCGAGGATCTCGCCCCAGGATCCGACGCCGCGGTTGGTGGTGATCACGATCGATGTCTTCAAGTACCGTTGCGCGACAACCTGAAACAGTGCTGATGCCGCCTCTGCAGGTAACGGCAGGTATCCCAGTTCGTCGATCGCCAGGAGCGTTGGTCCGGCGTAGAAACGCATGCAGGTGGCCCACCGGCCTTCGATCGCAGCTTTGTGGCAGCGGGCCGCCAAATCGGCGGCGGTGGTGACATAGGTGCGGTAGCCGGCGTGCACCGCAGCCCGGGCTAGACCCAAGGCCGCTCAGTTTGGTGTGCTGCCGGGTTGTCAACCGGGTAGCACGCGCACGCTGATGTGGGTTTGGTAGATGGTCCGGTCGATCACCCCCTTGGCGCGGTGTTTGGAGATTGCCCGTTTGACCACGCGAAGGCTGCTGCGGGGCCGGCGATGTGGGAGCAGGTCAGCGCGCACGGCCCGCCCGATCACACCGACGATATCGACAGTCGCGCCGGTGATGACCCGGCCGCATGGACGAGCTGGTCGCGGGCGGTCTGCAAAGCGACGGTGAAACTGCCCCGGTCCGCGACCATGCCCGGTGTGGCCAGCGCGGTATCGGCGATCGCGGTCCGCAACGCCTGGTAGGTGATCAGCAACGCGTAGACCTCCTGCGCGACATCGTCGGCAGTACGCGCCGAGGGTGTCACGAGAACCGTGTAAGTCCGAAGCTAGTTCGGTACTAAATCTATTCTAGCACAATGGAATTCGGTTC
>NZ_LZML01000155.1:0-109955 GCF_001665695.1 Nocardia sp. 852002-51101_SCH5132738
GGTCAGCGCCGCAGCTATCCGGACAAGGATGTGATCGTGCTGGCCACGGCCCTGCCCAGTCGCGACCACACCCTCGCACACGAACTGGGACATGTGGTCTTCGACCATCCCGGTGAACCGACCGCCGAGGTCATGCTCGAGGCCGGCGACGATCTGATCGCCTACATGTTGTCCCAGCGTGCGCATCAGCGGATCGTCGACGACGGTCGAAACCAGCAGTACGAGTGGGAGGCCGAGACCTTCGCCGGCATGTTGACGACCCGCCTACGCGTATTCGACAACCGTGGTTCCGGCGTCTCGGTGCTCCGATTCGACGAGGCACTCGGATGACCGAGTGGCCCGGAGGCGGCAGCTTGCTTAAACATGTAGGACTGCTCGGTCATCCGCAAAAGGCTCGGATGACGGTGCATGCCGGTCATCCGACGAAAGGGAAGGGTTGGTGATGATGTTCTCGTTGACGGCCCTGTTGGTGTGGATGGCGGCCAGTGCCCGTATCGGCCGCGTCCTGGTGAAGCCCCCGACCACGGCCCGGATGGCGATCGTGATCGCGGTCGCGGCGGTGGGCGCCGCGGCCACACTCGGCGTTCCGGAAACCGCGGTCGCGGTGGACCACTCACGGCCGCAAGGAATCAACGGTCAGGCTCTGGCCGACCGGCTGGTGGCGGCGACCTGGATGCTGTTCGCTGTGGCCACCTCGGTGGTGGCGGCTGCCGCCTGGCCGGTGGTCTCGCGTCGAAATCTGCGTCAAATCGCTTGGGCGGTATACGGTTTCGGCGCCTTCCTCATCGCCGCCACCATCGGTTGGTCGATCCTGTTCGGCTGGGCCATGACGCTGCTCGGATGTGTCTTCATCGCGGTGACGGGTCTGCGCAATCTGGACTGGACGGCGTTGGGGCGCGGTATCGCGCTCTACACCGCGGGCACCATGGCCACGGGAGTGCTTGCCGCACTATCGATCCGGCGGCTGACGGTCGGTGCACAACCGGTTCCTCCCGGCGAGCCGGGGTGGTTCTGGCCGGGCTGGCAGCTCGCGAGTCTGCTGATCGCGGGCGGCGCGGTATGGATCGTGATCGAGCGGTGGATGCGGGCGCGGCTGCTGCTGCGACAGATCCGAGCCCTGCACCGGACCATGATCAAACGTTTTCCCGAGGTGGTGGCGCACGAGCAGACGGTGTCGGTCACCGAACTCAAGGCGTCCGACCAAGTCGCTCAGATCATGGACGCACTATATCTGCAGACCGGCGGCGGTATGGAACTGGCGGCGGCCGGGGTGCCCGCGCGTTCGGTCACCGAACGCGCGGAACGGGTGGCCCGTTGGGCCCGCAATCCGCTCGGTGACGAGATCGTCGACGCCCGCTGGATCGCACCGCCGGAGGGATTGAGCCCGCGCGGCTGGGTGCAGGCGATCGCCCGCGCCTTCGAGCGCACCGCAGTCGACCGGAAATCAGCTGTCGCACAGGCGGATTGACCATCGATGCGGCCGGACCGATTGGGCGGGCGGTCCTATCGCGCAGCGCAGGGTCGTATTGCGCAGCGCAGCGTGAATCGCACAGCGCAGCGTGAAATGCACAGCGAAGACCGAAGCGTCACCGCTTCGGTCTCAGGTCACAAGACTACACAGTGCGGTTCCGAGTGCCGCACTGTGTTGCCTTGTCCGACTTGCTATTCCGTGCCGTCCGGTGGAACCTCGGGCAGACCTTCACTCGCCCGGAGCTTTTCGGCCATCGAGGTCAGGAGGTTCTGCGATTCTTCGGAGAGATCGAACGCCCTGCTCGACAGCCGACGCAGTCCATAGCCCTGCAGCTGGGACAGCAACTCCAGATCATGGTCGATCTTGGCGGCGTAGATGTCGTTGAAGAAGTAGTCCGGTTTGACCTTGAAGAACTTTGCCAGTGCGGCAACCGTTTCATCTGAGGGGTTCGTCCGCTGACCCGACCGCAACTGCGAGAGATACGGTTTCGAGATCGGATGCCCGGAGGCGGTGAGCGCTGCCGCCACCTCGGCATTGGTGTGCGGCTTACGCCCCGGGGGATGCACGGTTTCGAACAGCTTGTTCAGCCGCGCCGCGAAATCAGCCATTGTGAGCCGCCCAATTCCCTTCGCTGTACTAACAGTCGTTATCTCGGATACGTATCATTGATATTAGCGGCTGAGTAACTGAAAACCTACGCCTGATTCAGGATTTCCTTGAAGCTTCCAGGTCGGCCGTCCGGGAACCGTTCAGCGTCGGCGCGTTTGCGGGGCACCGCACCCTCACTGGTCGAGGGGCAGTACGCTCCGGTTCTGGCCCGTCGAACGAGTCTCGCTCAACGGGCCATTGATAACCGGAAGATAGCTGACATCTCATCCTTTTGTCTGTATCGCAGTTTGTGTGGCGTACGACACGTCTCGGACCTGTGAGGATGAACGTTCAACTACGGATGAAATCTGTTCGGTATTACAACCGCTCGATGATTGTTCCGGTCGCAAGTGCGCCACCGGCGCACATGAGGACCATTGCGATCGACTTGTCGGAGCGTTCCAGCTCGTGCAGGGCGGTGGTGATCAACCGCGAGCCGGTGCTGCCGACCGGATGTCCGATCGCGATCGCGCCGCCGTTGACGTTGACCCGGTCCATATCCGGCTTGTGCACCGACGCCCACGACAGCGGGACCGAGGCGAAGGCCTCGTTGATTTCGAAGAGGTCAATATCGGCGATGCTCATGCCCGACTTCTCCAGCAGCCGCGTCGTCGCCTGTACCGGGCCGTCCAGGTGGAACTCCGGCTCGGCGCCGACGAGGCACTGGGTGACGATGCGCGCCCGCGGCTTCAGTCCCGCACGCGCGGCGGCCTGTTCGTCCATGAGCAGCACCGCGGCGGCACCGTCGGAGATCTGCGACGAGGTGCCGGCGGTGTGAATTCCGCCCTCCAGCACCGGCTTCAGCTTCGCCAGGCTCTCCCGGGTGGTCTCGCGCAGTCCCTGGTCGCGGTTGACGTCGAGCGTCTCGCCGGTGAGGGTGCCCTCCTTGTCGACCTGCGGCGCGCCGGCGATGGTCAGCACCTCGCGGTCGAAGCGCCCCTCCGCCCAGGCCTGCGCGGCCAAACGCTGTGAGCGCACGCCGAATTCGTCGATATCGTCGCGGGTGATGCCGCGCCGCTTGGCGATTCGCTCGGCCGCCTCGAACTGGTTGGGCATATCGATGTCCCAGCTCGCCGGGCGGCGGGGCCCGGCGTTCTCGCCCACGTTCGCGCCCAGCGGGACGTGGCTCATGGATTCGACGCCGCAGGCGACGCCGATGTCGATCGCGCCCTGGGCGATCTGCCCGGCGATCAGGTGGTTGGCCTGCTGGGCGGACCCGCACTGGCAGTCGACCGTGGTCGCGCCCACCTGCCAGGGGAGTCCGGCGTGCAGCCATGCGGTGCGGGTGACGTTGTTGCCCTGCTCGCCGACCTGCATGACGCAGCCGCCGATGACCTGTTCGACCAATGCCGGATCGAGCTGTGCGCGCTCGAGGACGCCGCGCTGCGCGGCGCCGAGCACCTCGGCGGCGTGCAGGCCGGCCAGCCAGCCGTTGCGTTTGCCGATCGGGGTGCGCGCGGCCTCGACGATGACGGGGGTGCCCATAACTTCAACCTTTCGAACAGGATCCGTATCAGCACAGAAACTGGAACAAGTTCTGTGGATGTACTGAGGGCGGACTATGGCTTCTTTACTACTGATACCACCTATGCTGCAATGAAGGTAGAACGTGTTTCAGTTAGTCGAAGGAGACAACTGGTGGTTGACACCCATGTAGCTCCGAACCTCCCCGAGGGGTTCGACGCCACAGATCCCGATATGTGGGCCCGCGGCATTCCCGTCGAAGAGTTCGCGGAGCTGCGCCGGGCCGCGCCGATCTGGTGGAACCCGCAGTCTCCGGAGGTCGGAGGGTTCCACGACGACGGCTTCTGGGTTGTGTCCAAGCACGCCGATGTCAAGGAGGTCTCGCGGCGCGACGATTTCTCCACCTACGAGAACACCGCGATTCCCCGCTTCAACGACGACATCCCGCGCGAGGCCATCGAGCTGCAGCGCCACATCCTGATCAACAAGGATGCGCCCGAACACACCAAACTGCGCAAGCTGATTTCCAAGGGCTTCACCCCGCGCGCGATCAACGGTCTGCGCGCGGAGCTGTCCGCCCGCGCCAAATCGATCGTCGACGCGGCCGCGGCCAGCGGCGCCGGCGACTTCGTCACCCAGGTGGCCTGTGAGCTGCCGCTGCAGGCGATCGCCGAACTGATCGGCGTCCCGCAGGAAGACCGGATGAAGGTCTTCCAGTGGTCCAACGAGATGACCGGCTACGACGATCCGGACACCGATGCCGACCCGGCCGCCTCGTCGATGGAGATCCTCGGCTACGCCTGGCAGATGGCGGAGGCCCGCAAGGCGGAACCGGCCAACGACATCGTCACCGCTCTGGTCAACGCCGATATCGACGGTGAGGCGCTGACCTCCGAGGAGTTCGGCTTCTTCGTCATCCTGCTGGCGGTCGCCGGAAACGAGACCACCCGCAACGCCATCACCCACGGCATGATCGCGTTCCTGGAGAACCCGGAGCAGTGGGAGCTCTACAAGCGCGAGCGGCCGGCCACCGCCGCCGACGAGATCATCCGCTGGGCCACGCCGGTGAGCTCGTTCCAGCGGACCGCGCTGGTCGACACCGAACTGTCCGGGGTGCAGATCAAGAAGGGCCAGCGTGTCCTGCTGATGTACCGCTCGGCCAATTTCGACGAGGAGGTGTTCGAGAATCCGTACACCTTCGACATCACTCGCGATCCGAATCCGCACCTGTCCTTCGGTGGTACCGGCGCGCACTTCTGCATCGGCGCCAACCTGGCCCGCCTGGAGATCGACCTGATCTTCAATGCCATCGCCGACCATCTGCCCGATATCACCAAGCTCGGCGACCCCAAGCGTCTGACCTCGGGCTGGCTCAACGGCATCAAGGAATTCCAGGTCGACTACAAGACCAAGGCCTGATTCGCACCCTGAACACGGACAGGGCGGGCACCCGATGGGTGCCCGCCCTGTTGTTTCGTGCGGCCCTCGTTTCGTGCCGCACTGCCTCACTGCTTGCGCATGGTCCCCATCGCGCGATCGGTCTCCCAGAACGCGCGCAGTGCCACGATCTTCCCGGCGTCGTCGACCTTGTAGGTGAAGACGCCCTCGGCGTCGATGACGTGTCCGCCCAACTGCGTGCGGATCAGCCCGGTGAAGGCCACCTCGCTGCCGCAGGCGAAGGAGTCCCCGAAGAGGAAGTCGATGGATTCGGTGGGGGCGATGGCCTTGTCCCAGAACGCCGCGATGGCCTCGTGGCCGCGGTGGCCCACGCCCTCGGGGTCGAAGACCGAGGGGCCGATCGGGTCCTCCACGATGCCGTCGGTGGCGAACAGTGCCAGCCACGCGTCCTTGTCCCGGGCGCGAACCGCGGCCTGTGAGGCCCGTCCGGCGAGGCGTGCCGGATGTTCGGTGGTGGTGGTAGCGGTCATGTCGAACTCCCGGCTCGGCGGTATCGGCGAATTTGCTGATGGAATTGCAAATGTGCTTTCCGCCGGCAATCCGGTCACCCGGAAATGCCGGCGGAATTGCGCGTCACCGTGGTTCCGAGCCCACTACCCACATCGAGAAGTACTGTGATCCGCCACCATAGGCATGGCCGAAGGCTTTTCGGGCACCCTCGACTTGGTAATCGCCGGCCCGGCCCATTACCTGCTTGGCCGCCTCGGCGAAGCGGATCATGCCGGACGCGCCGATCGGATTGGAACTCAACACGCCGCCCGAGGGGTTGACCGGCAGCTTCCCGCCGATCTCGGTCTCACGCGCGTCGACCAGCTTCCAGCCCTCGCCCTCGGGGGTGAAGCCCAGGTTCTCCAGCCACATCGGCTCGAACCAGGAGAACGGGACGTAGATCTCGGCCGCATCGATCTCCTCGAGCGGATTGGTGATCCCGGCCTGCTTCCACAGTGCGGCCGCGGCGTCGCGTCCGGCCTGCGGATTGACCTGGTCGCGGCCGGAGTAGGCCAGCGGTTCGGTGCGCATGGCCGTGCCGTGCACCCACGCGACCTTCTTACCCGACGCCTCGGCAGCCTTCGCCGACTCCTCGTCGCCGATCACGATCGCGCACGCGCCGTCGGAGGACGGGCACGTCTCGTCGAAACGCACCGGATCCCAAAGCATTTGGGACGCGAGTACCGATTCCATGGTGATATCGGGCTGGCGCAGGTGGGCGAACGGATTCTTCGCGCCGTTGCGGCGATCCTTCACCGCGACCATCGCGCCGATGTGCAGGGGAGCGTTGGCCCGGCGGATGTACGCGCGCACGTGCGGCGCGAAGTATCCGCCCGCACCGGCGCCGACCGGCATCGTGAACGGCACCGGATTCGACAGCGCCCACATCGCATTGGATTCGGACTGTTTCTCCCAGCAGATCGCCAGCACCCGGCGGTACACACCGGCCTGCACGTGGTTGGCGGCCACGACGCCGGTCGAACCGCCGACCGAACCCGCCGTGTGCACTCGCAGCAGCGGTTTTCCGGTGGCGCCCAAGGCATCCGCCATGAACAGCTCGGGCATCATCGAGCCCTCGAACAGATCCGGCGCCTTACCGACGATCACCGCGTCGATATCGGCCATCGTCAGATCGGCATCTTCGAGTGCGCGATCGATTGCCTCGCGGCACATACCGGCCATCGAGACATCGGTCCGTTTCGTCACGTGATGGGTTTGTCCCGTGCCGAGTACGGCGGCTTGCTGCGTCATCGTCCTGCCTCCAGGATCGCCACCAAGTTCTGCTGCAACGCCGGACCACTGGTGGCGTGTGCGAGGGCTCGCTCGGCGGTGCCGTTCATGATTTCGTTGGCCGCGTAGCCGATTCGTTCCAGACCTGCGGCGAACATCGGGTTGCCCGCCAGCGCACCACCCGAGGGGTTGATGCGGGTAGACTCGCTCAGCCCGATGGCCTGCTTCAGGATCAGCTGTTCGTGGCTGTAGGTCGCATGCAGTTCGGCGACATCGAATCCGCTCGCATCCCCGCCGAGCACCGCCTTGGCCGCGGCCGTGGTGGAGGGGGAGGTGGTCAGATCGCGGGCGCCGATCATCGGGGTGTCGATGCGATGCGCCATGCCGGTCAGCCACGCCGGCCGCTCGCACAGCTCGCGAGCCTTGTCGCCGCGGGCCAGCACGATCGCGGCGGCGCCGTCGGTGATCGGCGCGATGTCGTGCTCGCGCAGCGGATTCGCGACATAGGGTGCGGCGAGGCGCTTCTCGATCTCGGCGTCGTCGGCGGCCGAGACCGCGGCCATATCGCGTTCGGTCCAGTTCCCGGCGTCGAGTCCGGCCCGAGCCTGCAGTCCGGCCACCGAGACCGCATCCGGCCACAGCGGGGCGACCAGGTAGGGATCCATCTGCATCGTCAGCACCTGCCGCAGCGTGCCGGCCGAAGGCTTGCCGAAGCCGTAGACCAGGGCGGTCTCGGCCTGTCCGGAGCGCAGCTTCACCCACGCCTCGTACAGCGCCCAGGCGGCGTCCATTTCGACGTGCGATTCGTTGATCGGCGGCACGGCGCCGATCGAGTCGATCGCGGAGATGAACGAGAAGGCCCGTCCGGCAAGGTAATCGGAGGAACCCGAGCACCAGAAGTCGATATCGGACACGCCGATGCCGAGCTTGTCGTACAGCTGCCGGAAGCACGGGACCAGCATTTCGACACCGTTGGTGGTGCCGTAGGTTTCACGGACATGCGGGGCGTGGGCGAAGCCCACCACCGCGATATCTGTAGCGTTGTCGCTCAAGGTGTTTCGCTCCTAGAGGTGGTGCCGGTAGCTGTCGTAGTCCGCGTCCGGCTCGCCGTTGGGCTCGAAGTGGTCCACGTTCTCCAGCGTGTAACCCCACTCCTCGCGCGGCTTCCACACCGCCTTCACGCGCATACCCATGCGGACTTCGCTGGGATCACAGCCCAGCACCCGGTGCAGCACCGGAATATCGGCGCCGTCGAGCAGTACGTACGCGGTGACGTACGGCGGCTTGATCTTCTGTCCCATGAACGGCACGTTCACGATGCAGAACGTGGTGATGGTGCCGGTGTCGGGCAGGTCGACCATCTCGTCGGTCGGACGGCCGTCGATCGGGTCGGCGCCGCGGGGCGGGAAGTACACCTTGCTCTCGGCGTCGGCGCGACCGCCGATCAGGCGTCCCTCGGCCAGCGCCTTCAGATACCGCGTCTCGGTAGGCGAGGCAGTGTGCTTGTACCGCAGGTCGATGGGAGTGACGATGCCGGTGACCGGCTCGGCAGCATCGGCATCCGACGAGGTGGAACCGGCTGGGGCCGAGGAGGTCTCGCCCGGTTCGACACAGGCTATGTCGTGGATGCTGCCGGTGCGTTCGGCGGCCCAGCGCACCCGCACGCGCAATCCGCTGTGCACCTCGTCGGGAGACGACACGTCGAGAGCGTGCAGCACCGCCGTGTCGGCGCCGTCGAATTTCACCAGCGCCCAGGCGAAGGGGCGGTCGAACGGCTGGCCGGGCAGCGGATCGGCGACCCAGCTCCAGCTCTGCACCGTGCCGACATCGGAGACGTCGACGAAGTCGGTCAGCCGCTCCGCGGTCACCGGATCGAATTCCGCCGGCGGCACGATCACCCGGCCGTCGCTGCCGCGGACGCCGACGATCCGGCCCTCGCGCAGCCCGGTCAGGAACCGGCCGATGGTCGGTCCGACCGATCGGGTGTAGTCGAACTTCATTCGTAGTTCGGCGCTGAGTACCTCGGGTGCGGGTTCCGCTTCCGGACCGCTGCCTTTCGCGATTACGCCGGTCATGGTGTTCCCATTGGTCACGATATCGAGTAGAACAGGTTCTTATTCTGGTGGCAAGGGCTACCTGGAAAGGTGTCCGGCAACGGGCTCGGTGAAACGGGCTGGGCGGAAGGAGTCGACGATGCGGTTCGGATTGCAGCTCGGATATTGGGGTGCGGGGCCGCCGCCCAACGCCGGGGAGTTGGTGGTGGCCGCCGAGGAGGCCGGATTCGACGCGGTGTTCGCCGCCGAGTCCTGGGGTTCGGATGCCTTCACGCCACTGGCCTGGTGGGGTTCGTCCACGCATCGGGTCCGGCTCGGGACGTCGGTGGTGCAGCTGTCCGCTCGCACCCCCACCGCGACCGCGATGGCCGCGCTGACCCTCGATCACCTCAGCGGTGGCCGCCACATCCTGGGGCTGGGCGTCTCCGGCCCGCAGGTGGTGGAGGGCTGGTACGGCCAGCCCTTCGCCAAACCGTTGCAGCGCACCCGCGAGTACGTCGGGATCATCCGCCAGGTGCTGGCCCGGGAGGCGCCGGTGGTGAGTCAGGGCGCGCAGTACCGGCTGCCCTACGACGGGCCGGGTTCGACCGGCCTGGGTAAACCGCTCAAGCCGATAACCCACCCGCTACGTGCGGATCTGCCGATCTGGCTCGGCGCCGAGGGGCCCAAGAACGTGGCGCTCACGGCCGAGATCGCCGACGGCTGGCTGGCGATCTACTACACCCCGCGACTCGCCGGAATGTACGACGAATGGCTCGACGAGGGGTTTGCCCGGCCCGGTGCCCGGCGTTCTCGGGAGGACTTCGAGATCGCGGCGAGCTGCCAGGTGATCATCACCGACGACGCCCGCGCCGAAATCGATCGGATCAAGCCGGTGATGGCGCTCTACATCGGCGGCATGGGCGCCGAGGAGCTGAACTTCCACGCCCAGGTCTACCGGCGGATGGGTTACGGCGCCGAGGTCGACGAGATCACCAGATTGTTCCGCTCCGGCCGTAAGGACGAGGCCGCCGCCGTGATCCCGGACCAGTTGATCCTCGACACCGCCATCATCGGCGACGAGGACCATGTGCGCTCCCAGCTGAAGGTCTGGGAGGTGGCGGGTGTCGGAATGCTCCTGGTGACCGTTCGCGACGTGGCGCAGCTGGACCGTCTCGCCCCCCTTGTTCAGATGTAGAACACGTTCTAGATTCGAGGAGTGACTTCGATGGAGCCGGCGCAGAAGCTGGGACTGTGGAATATCGCTGCCACCGACCCCGATCGGATCGCGGTCGTCGATCCGTCGGGGCGGGAGGTCAGCTACCGGGAGTTGTCCGACCAGGCCGACCGCATCGCAAGAGGCTTGCAGGCCAAGGGGTTACAGCCCGGCGATGTGCTGGTGTCGATGGTGCACAACACCACCGATGCGCTCGGCGTGTACTTCGCGGCCTATCAGGCCGGGCTGTACATCGTCGCGGTGAACTGGCATCTGACCGGTCCGGAGATCGCCTACATCCTCGGTGACAGCGAGGCGAAGGTCTTCATCGCCGACGAGCGTTTCGCCGAAGCCGCGACGATCGCCGCCGACGAGGCGAATGTGCCTGCGAGCGCGCGCTATTCGGTGGGCGACATCGCCGGGTTCCAGCCCCTGGCCGAGCTCGGCGCGGGGGAGTCCGGACGCCCCGACGTCCGGACCACCGGTGCGCCGATGCTCTACACCTCGGGAACCACCGGTCGTCCCAAGGGCGTTCGCCGCCCGCTGACCGGCGCCGATCCGGATGTGGTGGGCCCGCAGGCGACCGGCTTCTTCGGACTCTTCGGCATCCAGCCCTTCGACGACCACGTGCACATCTGCGGTTCGCCGCTCTATCACACCGCCGTGCTGAACTTCGCCTCCATCTCGATTCAGCTGGGGCACAAGGTGGTTCTGATGGACAAGTGGGATCCGGAGGAGATGCTGCGGCTGATCGACACCCATCGGGTGACGCACAGCCATATGGTCCCCACTCAGTTCCACCGCCTGCTCGCGCTCCCGGAGGAGGTGCGGGCGCGCTACGACGTCTCCTCGCTGCGGTGCATGATCCACGGCGCCGCGCCGTGCCCGCAGGAGACCAAGCGCAGGATGCTGGAGTGGTGGGGCCCGGTCGTCACCGAGTACTACGCGGCCACCGAGGGCGGCGGCACGTCGATCTCGGGCGAGGAGTGGTTGCGCAAGCCGGGTTCGGTCGGCAAGGCCTGGCCGTACGCGGTGGTGAAGGTGCTCGACGAGCAAGGCAACGAGGTCGCGCCCGGCGAGGTCGGCCAGGTGTACATGAAGATGGGCGGCTCCAACTTCGAGTACCACAAGGACAAGTCGAAGACCGAGGATGCGCGGGTGGGCGATCTGTTCACCGTCGGCGACATCGGGCACATGGATGCCGACGGCTATCTGTTCCTGCACGACCGGCGTTCGGATCTGATCCTGTCCGGGGGTGTGAACATCTATCCGGCCGAGATCGAGGGTGAGTTGATCACCCACCCCAAGGTCGCCGATGTCGCGGTCTTCGGTATCCCGCATCCGGATTGGGGTCAGGAGGTGAAGGCCGTCGTGCAGCCGGCCGAAGGAGTCGCGGCCGACGACGAGCTGACCCGGGAGCTGATGGAGTTCGCCGCGGCTCGCCTGGCGAAGTACAAGCTGCCCAAGAGCATCGACTACCTGCCCGAACTGCCGCGCGATCCGAACGGCAAGTTGTACAAGCGCAAGCTGCGCGAGCGTTACGTGCCCGCGTAGCGGCAGTCTCGCCGATCGAGTCCGGACGCCCTTTCCGTCCTGCCCTGTGTGGGGCGTCCTCGGTCGCGAGCGCCCAACGGGGTCGAGGCCCGTAGGAGGCAGCGAAGCGTCACCACGCAGGGCCTCCCCGTTGGGCGGATGCGACACTGCCCTCGAGCCCGCCCGGTTGTGACCGGCGGGCTCGTCGGCGTTGCAGAATACGCGTTTCGGCGAAACCCACTGCCGATTCGGCCGAATTAGTAAACTGTGTAAATCAAGTCTTGTCAGGCGTAAGAACACGTTCTATTTTGGTCCTGTGAGCTACAACATAGCGGACCTTGTCGAACACACCATCGACCTCGTGCCGGACCGTGTCGCGCTGGCCGACGACGTCCGCTCGGTGACCTATGCCGAGCTGGAGGATCGGGCCAACCGATTGGCGCACTACCTGCAAGAACAGGGTGTGCAGCCGGGTGACAAGGTCGGCATCTACTCGCGCAACACGATCGAGGCCGTGGAGGCCATGGTCGCGATCTTCAAGGCGCGGGCAGTAATGATCAACGTGAACTTCCGGTACGTCGAGAACGAGTTGCAATACATTTTCGACAATTCCGATATGGTCGCGCTGATTCACGAACGTCGCTACAGCGACAAGGTGTCGGCCGTGCGACCGAACACGCCGAAGTTGAAGACGGTCATCACCGTGAACGACGGTACCGAAGCCGAGGTGTCGCTGCCCGCGGATTCGGTGGAATACGAAGCGGCGCTGGCGGCTTCGCACGGTGAGCGCGACTTCGGTGACCGCTCCAACGACGACATCTTCATGATCTACACCGGCGGCACGACCGGCATGCCCAAGGGCGTCATGTGGCGCCACGAGGACTGGTGGCGGGTGCTCGGCGGTGGCATCAACTTCATCACCGGCGAAGCGATCGAGGACGAGTGGCAGCAGGCCAAGGCCGGCGCCGCCGGCGGCCAGATGGTGCGCTACCCGATCCCGCCGATGATCCACGGCGGTTCGCAGTCGGCGACCTTCCACGGCCTGTTCGACGGTGGCAAGACGATCATGTTGCCGGAGTTCGGCGCCCACACCGTGTGGCAGGCGATCGACCGCCACGGCGTGAACCTCATCTTTATCACCGGTGACGCCATGGCGCGGCCGATGCTGGACGCGCTCAAGGAAGGCCATCCGGAAACCGGTGAGCCGTACCAGCATGCGAATCTGTGGGCGATGGCCAGCAGTGCGGCGCTGTTCTCCCCGGCGCTGAAGGACGAGTTCATCGAGCTGCTGCCGAATACGGTCATCACCGATTCCATCGGCTCCTCGGAGACCGGTTTCGGCGGGCTGTCGGTGGCGGCCAAGGGTGCCACCCATACCGGTGGTCCCCGGGTCAAGATCGACGCCTCCACCGCGGTCATCGACGAGGAGGGCAACCCCGTCGCGCCCGGCTCCGGTCAGGTGGGCGTGCTGGCTCGGACCGGCAACATCCCGCTCGGCTACTACAACGACCCGGTGAAGACCGCCGCGACGTTCAAGGAGTTCAACGGCGTTCGCTACTCGATCCCCGGCGACTTCGCCCGGGTCGAGGAGGACGGCACCGTCACGATGCTGGGCCGCGGTTCGGTCAGCATCAACAGCGGCGGCGAGAAGATCTACCCGGAGGAGGTCGAGGGCGCGCTCAAGTGCCATCCTGAGATCTTCGACGCGCTGGTGATCGGTGTGCCGGACGAGCGCTGGGGGCAGCGGGTGGCCGCGGTCGTGCAGTGTCGCGGCGCCGACCGTCCGACGCTCGAGGAATTGCGTCCGGTGCTGACCAGGGAGATCTCCTCCTACAAGCTGCCGCGCAGCCTGTGGTTCGTGGACGAGATCAAGCGTTCGCCGGCCGGTAAGCCCGACTACCGCTGGGCCAACGAACACGCCGGGTCGCGTCCGGCCGACGAGGAATCCCAGGCCGCGTCGAAATAGCCACGCAGCGATGGCCCCGCTGAAATAGATAGCTCGCCGAAGTAAATAACCGGCAATCGATATCGCCGCGCCCGGCATAGCACGCCGGGCGCGGCGATTTCGTGTCGCCGAAACGCGGTGAGTTCTGTGCATCGCCGGTCCGTCGAGTGCCATTGCATGGCCGCGGCCTGCTGAGCACGGCGTTCGTGTCGATGCCCCTACTTCCGGGGTGTTTTCTGTCGGTGGCCTGTGCCACAGTGATCCGCATGAGCGAACAAGCTTCCGCCGGCACGGTCGACGACGTGCTGCAGCAATTCGAGAGTTACCGGCGGGAGCTGTGTGCTTACGCCTATCGGATGTTGGGTTCCTCGTTCGAGGCAGAGGACGCGGTTCAGGAGACTTTCACTCGGGCCTGGAAGGCCTACGACTCGTTCGAGGGGCGGTCCAGCCTGCGGTCGTGGCTGTACAAGATCACCACGAACATCTGCCTGGACATGCTGGACGGCCCCCAGCGCCGGGCCCGGCCGATGGACCTGTCCGGACCGTCGAGCCCGGACAGCCCGCTGCCGCCGCCGCAGCCCGATTACGTCTGGGTCGAGCCGATTCCGAACGCACTGGCCTTCGGCGCCGACCCGGCCGAGCACGCCAGCACCAAGGATTCGCTGCGGCTGGCGTTCGTGGCAGCCTGTCAGCATCTGCCGGCCACCCAGCGGGCGATCCTCATCATGCGTGAGGTGCTGCGGTTCTCGGCCAACGAGACGGCCGAGATGTTGATGATGTCGCCGGCCTCGGTGAACAGCGCGCTGCAGCGGGCCCGCGCGACGATGTCGAAGGTGCAGCCCTCGGAGTCGGGCGGCTACGACGAATCCGACGACAGTCAGCGCAAACTCGTCGACGGCTTCGTGCGCGCCTTCGAGGCCTACGACATGGACGCGCTCACCTCGCTGCTGAAAGAGGATGTGGCGCTGTCGATGCCGCCCATCGAGCTGTGGGTCTCCGGTCCGGAGAACGTCGCTCGGTTCATGCTCTCGCCGGGACCCTCGGCCTGCCGGGGTTCGCGGCTCGTTCCCCTGGAAGGCGCCAACGGACTTCCGGCCTTCGGTCACTACAAACCCACCGGGGAACCCGGGGTCTTCTCGCCCTGGTCGATAACGGTGCTGGAATTCGACGGTTCCGCGATCAGCGGACTGAACTTCTTCCTCGACACCGACCGGTTGTTCCCGCTGTTCGGATTGCCGCCGGAGTTGCGCGACTGATCCGTTCGGGATCGTGCAGGGCCCGCCGGTCGAATGACCGACGGGCCCTTCTCCTTTCGCGGTCGCGGAGATGTCCGCCTCGGAGACGTCATACCCAGGGGCGGTATGACGGGAATCACAGCGGCGTTTCATATCGGGCATATACCCCTAGGGGGTATACAGAACGAGTCGGAAATTACACGGGCGCAGCGGATGCGCCCGCAACCGAGGAGTGAGGATTTCTATGTCCACTCGGGTATCCGCGCCGCCGTCGCGGCGCTGGTTCGCATTGGCGCTGATCGCGCTGGCGCAGTTCATGGTCATCATGGACACCTCGATCATCGGGGTGGCGCTGCCGAAAATGCAGGAGTCCCTGGGCTTTTCGCAGGAGGGGCTGTCCTGGGTCTTCAACGCCTACGTCATCGTCTTCGGCGGGCTGCTGCTGCTCGGCGGACGCCTGTCCGACATCTGGGGTGCTCGCCGCGTCTTCCAGATGGGCTGGGTGGTGCTCGGCGCCGGGTCGCTGGCGGCCGGACTCGCCGGATCGCCCGCAATCGAGCTGATCGGCCGGGGTGTGCAGGGAGCGGGCGCCGCATTGATCGCCCCCTCGGCGCTGACACTGCTGATGATGGTGTTCGGGTCGAATCCCAAGGAGCTGACCACCGCATTCGCCTTCTACGGCGCCGCCGCGCCGGCGGGCGGTACCGCCGGCGTATTCCTCGGCGGGCTCATCACCGAGTACGCGTCGTGGCCGTGGGTCTTCTACATCAACATCCCGATCGCCGCGCTGGCCGTCGTCGCGGCCGCGGTCCTGGTTCCCGGCGGAGCGGCCGCGTCCGGCGGTTCGGTCGACGTGCTCGGTGCCCTGACCGCGACGCTGGGTCTGGGTGCGGCCGTCTTCGCAGTCGTCCGTGCGCCAGAGGTCGGCTGGGGTTCCGGATCGACGTGGGGTGTCCTGGCGCTCGCGGCCATCTTGTTGGCGGCCTTCCTGGTGCTGCAGGCCCGTCGCCGGGAACCGCTGATGCCGCTGTCGATCTTCCGTGCGCCGAATCTCGGTGCGGCCAACATGGCTCAGGTCCTGCTGGGCGCGGCTTGGGTGCCGATGTGGTTCTTCCTGAACCTGTATCTGCAGCAGGTTCTCGGCTACTCGGCGTTCCCGTCGGGTGCGGCTCTGCTGCCGATGACCGCCCTGATCATGGTCGGCATGATCGCGGTGTCGCCGAAGTTGTTCGCGCGCTTCGGCGCTCGCGCCGTGATCGTCACCGGGCTGCTGGTCCTGGGGGCCGGTCTGGTCTGGCTGACCTTCATCCGGGCCGACGGCAACTTCTGGATCGACGTGCTGCCCGGATCGCTGCTGGCCGCGTTCGGGATGTCGCTGGCCTTCGTCCCGTCGCTGCAGACCGCCATCTCCGCGGCGCGGCCGGAGCAGGGCGGCCTGGCGTCCGGTCTGGTGAACACCGGCTATCAGATCGGATCGGCGCTGGGGCTGGCGGTGGTGACCGCGATCGCCTCGGCCGCCGGAGCCGACCGCATCGGTGACGCCGATGCCCTCACCGACGGGTTCTCCGCCGCATTCGGCGCCGCGGCGGGAATCGCGGTGCTGGCGGCGGCGCTCGGCTGGGCGACCTTCCGGTCGCCGGCTCGGCGTGAGCGAGTGCCGGCGGGTGCGTGACAGCGCGACCGCGTGTGGCCCTCGACCAGGTCGGGGGCCACACGGCTGTCAGTCGATCGCCTTGGCGGTCAGCCAGATCGTGATGACGACCCCGGCCGCCACCGCCATGCCGATGTGGCCGGGGGAGCGCGCGTAGTCGTAGCTCGAGAGTGCCGCGACGGCCGCCAGGACGAACATCAGCAGACGTTTCACCGGGTACCCCCCACCGCTCGGAGTTCAAGCATACGAGAGGCGGAAGTGGTTGCGCCACAGGAGAATACCGCGATCACGTGGTATCGGTATTGCACGATGTTCGCCGGTGACCCCGGGCTCGCGTGGTGCGCGGATAGCTCGGCAAGGCCGAAGCAGCCGCGCCCGGCGCGTCGGCGGATGTCGCGGTGGTGAGACGAATTGGGCCGGCGCGGAACGTCTTCGAATGAGACGGACGCAACGATCAGGTGATCAGTCGGTGACGGTGTGGCAGGCCTCGATGAGTGCCCGTAATTCGGCACGTGGCGGATCGGGCCGCACCGCGAGATAGCTCGGCATCCTCGGCTCCGGGTTGCGCAGAGGACGCCAGACCACGCCCGGGAACGACAAATTCACCGCCTGGGCGGCGTAGTACACCGTCCAACTCGGCGTGCCGAAGCCGATCGCGGCCAGCGTGTCCTGTTCGGTGGTGAACTCCGGTCCGAAGGCCGGTGCGAAACCGGCCTCCCGGCACGAATCGACGACCAGGTCGTAGAGGGTGGGATTGCGGATGCGGCCGACCAACCGCAGCGGCAACTGCGCGAGCCGCGCGAGATCGATCTCGCGCAATACCGCGAGGTCGTGCCGAGCGGGGATCGCGGCCACCAGGCGGTCGGACCACAGCGGCAGCAGTTCCAGGCCGGGTTCGTCCCGCGGACCGCGCACGATCGCCGCATCCAGTTCCCCCGAGCGCACCCCCTTCACCCGAACCTCGGTGTCCGCGCCGACCAGTTCGAGGTGGGCGTGCGGGGCACGGCGAGCGAAGGCCACGAGAATGTTCTCCAGGCGGGTGCCGAGGCCGGTGCTGGTGCCCAGCCGGATCGTGCCGGTGCGTTCGATGCGCAGGTCGTCGATGGCGGCACGGGCCTGCGCCACCGCGGCGAGGACCTGTTCGGCGTGCGGAAGCAGTCGCCGCCCGCCCTCGGTGAGGCGCACGGTGCGGGTGGTCCGCTCGAACAGCGCGACGCCCAATTCCCGCTCCAGGCGGGTGATCTGCTGGCTCACGGCCGACTGCACGATGTGCAGCCGCACGGCCGCGCGTCCGAAGTGCAGTTCCTCGGCCACGGTCAGGAAGTACTGCAATTGGCGGAGCTCCACGGCGCGAGATTAATCAGTTTCGGTGAACAGTGCCAGCGCGGTTCAACCGTTTTTCGGCGCGGCCGAACGCGATTTCCTGGTCACAGCACATCGGAAACCGCACCGGGAGTGATGACCATGCCGTATCTCGCCGTCGACGACGTCCAGCTGTACTACGAGGATCAGGGAACCGGGCAGCCGCTGTTGTTCCTGCACGGCTGGGGTACCAGCGGCCGGGTCTGGGGCGCTCAGCAGGCGGCGCTGGTCACCGAGTTCCGGGTGGTCACCGTCGATTGGCGCGGCTGCGGGCGATCGGACCGGCCCGTCGCCGGCAACAACCTGACCGGTGTGATCGCCGACCTCGTCGAGCTCATCCGGCGGCTCGGGTTGCATCGCCCCATCGTCGTCGGATCCTCGGTCGGCGCGACCTTCGCGACCGAACTGGCGCTGGCTCATCCGGATCTGCTCGGCGGTGTCGTCGCGGTGGACGGTCCGGCCTACTGGCCCGGGCAGGGCATGCCGCTGGCCGAGATCATCGGCGAAATGCGGGATCACCGAGCCGAATTCGTCGCGCGGTGGGTGCCGAACTGGTATGCCCCGGGAACCTCGCCGGCGCTGGTGGGCTGGACCGTACGACAGATCCTCGATTCGGGTGTGTACATCGACGAACTGTTCCACCTCTTCGCGACCTACGATCCCCGCCCGCGACTGCCGCACCTGCGTACGCCGATCTACTACCTGCACGGCGAGTTGGACGCCGAAATTCCGGTGGCGGTGGCGCGGACGTGCGCGGCCCTCACCCCGGGCGCGCGAGTCGGCGTGATCGACGGCGCGGGCCATATGCCGCAACAGGAACGAGCGGCCGAATTCACGGCCGCGCTGCGCGCGGCGATCGCCGACTTCACTCTGCAGGCCGCGGCCTGATGACCGAAACACCCACGACACAAGGAAATTCGATGAAATTCGCAACGGCCGCAATCACCGGGGGTACCGCCGAGGTCGCCTACCACATGACCGGAACGGGTCCCGCGGTCGTGCTGGTCCACGGCACGGCGGCCGCACGCGACCAGTGGGCGCCGCTGACCGCCGATCTCGCCGACCGCTATACCGTTGTGGCACTGGACTATTCCGGTTCGGGCGACACCGTCGACCACGGCGGCCTACTCACCGTCGCCGATCTGGCCGCCGAGGTGCGCGCCGTCGCCGATCACGCCGGGCTGAACCGGTTCCACTTGGTCGGGCATTCCCTGGGCGCGGTGGTGGCCGCGCATGTCGCCGCGACCGCACCCGACCGGGTTCGTTCCCTGCTGATGCATGCGGGCTGGGTTCGCACCGATGCTCGGATGGATGCCGAATTCCGTTACTGGATCCAGGTGCTGCGCGCCGACGCCGCCTACGGCACCAGCCTCTTCGCGCACATGCTGCCGCTGATGGCATTCGGTCCGCGCTACTGGGAGCGAACGAGCGCGGAGGAGAACGCGACCCTGGTCGAGCAGCTGGCGAAGGTGATCGCGCGCGGTGCCGCCCGCCAGACCGAGGTGGATCGCACCGTGGATCTCACCGATCTGCTCGGCCGCATCACCGCGCCGACGCTGATCCTCGCCAGTGCGCACGACCGGGTGGTTCCGGCGGCGCAGCAACAGCGGCTGCTCGCCGCGATACCCGATGCTCGCTACGCCGAGATCGACGCCGGTCACGGCGCTCCGGGCGAGGATCCGGCCGGCTTCCACGCCAAGATCATCAATTTCCTGGACGCGCAAACGGCGTGAACGCCCGGTCAGTTGCTGCCGGGATGGTCCATCCAGAAACCCTCCCAGTGGTGACCGTCGGGGTCGACGAAGGCGCGGCTGAACATGCCTACCGCCTCCTCCTGGGCGCGCTTGTCCTCGCTGACCTCCTCCGTGGCCCCGGCGCCCACCGCGGCCGCGATCAGCGACTCGACCTCCGCCCGACTGCCCAGCGACAGCGCGTAGATGGAACCGGTGGCCGCCCGGGTGTCGGCGATCGGTCGGTTGGTGAAGGTGTCGAAGTACCGCCGGACCAGCAGCATCACGCAGATGTTGTCGTCGACCACCACGCACGCGGCGTTCTCGTCGGTGAAATCCGGATTCACCTTCCAGCCCAGCGCCTCGTAGAACGATGTGGACCGCTCCAGATCCTCGACGGGGAGATTGATGAAGATCATCTTGCTGGCCATGCTCGGTCCTCTCGCGGCATCGGTACGTGTCGTCTGTAGAGACGCGGTGGGCGCGGCAAACTCATCGGACGTCTCGGCGTACCCCCTCTGAGCTGCACCGATACCGCATCGACCGGGAAAATCGCTCGCGGTCGAATGTCCTGCGCGATACCGTCCGGCCATGACGAGTGCCGTCTATCTCATCACCGGCATCCAGGCGGCCGGAAAGTCGACGGTCGCGCAGGCCCTCGCCGAACGACTGCCCCGTTCCGCCCACGTTCGCGGTGACGTGTTCCGCCGCTTCGTGCGGCCGCGCCGAGATGTCCGGCGAACCGAGCGGAGAAGCCATGCGGCAGTTGCGGTTACGCCACCGCCTGGCGGCCGCGACGGCCGACGAATACGCCGCCGCGGGATTCACGGCGGTGGTCCAGGACGTCGTCCTGGGTGAACTGCTGCCGTGGATGATCGAGCAGATCCGCACCGACCCGCTGTACGTGGTCGTGCTGACTCCGCGTCCGGCGGCGGTGGCTCGGCGCGAGGCCGGACGGGACAAGAAGGCCTACGGGGTCTTCACCGTGGAACAGCTCGACACCGTCCTGCACGCGGAAACGCCACGCGTCGGATTGTGGTTGGACACAACGGATCTCACGGTCGAGGAGACCGTCGAAGAGATTCTCGCCCGGGCCGAACCGGTGGAGCGGCGGATCGGCCCGGGCGAGCGCCTGCGTTAGTGGGCCTCGGCCAGGAGGGTGCCCAGCGCACGCAGGTGGTCGGTGGCACCGCCGAGCGCGAATTCGTTGTGTTTGGCGGCGGTGAAGTAGCACTGCACGATGTGGTCGCGGTCGATGCCGACGCCACCGTGCACGTGCACGGCGGTGTGTGCGATGCGGTGACCGGCCTCGGCGGCCCAGAACTTGGCGGTGTGAATCTCCGCGTCCGCCGGCAGCCCCTCGTCGACCCGCCACGCGGCCTGGGTGACCGCCAGCCGCAGCCCCTGCAGATCGATGTAGCCGTCGGCCAGCCGCTGCGCGACGGCCTGGAAGCTGCCGATCTTACGATTGAACTGCTCACGCTCGCGGCCGTATTCGGCGACGAGTTCGACCGCGCGCTCCAAGGTGCCCAGCTGCTGCGCGGCCAGACCGAGCCAGCCGTGATTCAGCAGCCACGCGAGGATTTTCGCGCCGTCGTCCACGGTGCCGATCAATTCGGCAGGGGTGGAATCGAATTCGATCTCGGCCTGCGGGCTGCGGTCGACCACCTGCTGCGGCGTGATGCGCGCGTCCGCCGGGTCGACCAGGAATACCGCTGCCGTGCCGGAGACCGTGGCGGGCACCAGGATCCGCCCGGCCTGCGCGGCGAAGGGAACAACCGTCTTGGCGCCGACCAGCTTCCAGCCGCCGTCCTCGGTCGCGGTCGTGGTGGGCTTCGCCGGCTCCCAGTTGCGTTCCTCCGACAGCGCCGCGGTCAGAATCGTCTCGCCCGCACCGGCTTTCGCCGCCAGTTCGCGCTGCGCCTCGTCGCCCCAGCGGGCCAGGGCGCCGGCGCCGAGCACGACCGACCACAGATAGGGGACGGGGGCGGCGGATTTGCCGATCTCCCGAAGGATCGCGGTCTGCTCCAGCGCGCCCAGGCCGCTGCCGCCCACCGATTCCGGCAGCGCCGCCGCGAGCACTCCGGTCTCGGCCAGTGACCGCCAGAGCTGTTCGTCGAAGCGGACCTCGGCCTTGTCCAGTTCCCGCAGCCGGTCGGCGGTGACCAGTTTAGTGCAGACCTCGCCGGTCAACCGCGCGAGATCCTGCTGCCCCTCGGTAAGTGTGAAATCCATCGTTGTTCCTAGTTCTTCGGCGTTTCCGATGTTCCGACCGGTCTGCGGCTCAGCGGGCGGCAGCGGGCTGTTTCAGGGCGGTCATCGCGATGATGTCGCGCTGCACTTCGTTGGTGCCGCCGCCGAAGGTCAGGATCAGGCAGGCGCGATGCATCCGCTCGAGCCGTCCGCGCAGTTGCGCGCCGGGGGAGTCCTGCCGCAGATAGGCCTGCGGGCCGAGGATCTCCATCAGCAGTCGGTAGGCCTCGGTGGCCAATTCGGTGCCGAGCACCTTGCAGGTGGAGGCATCCCACGGCCGCGGCGCGGCATCTCCGCCGGCATCGGCGCCCGAGGCGATCTCCCAGTTCAGCAGCTTCAGGAATTCGACCTTGGCGTGCACGCGCGCCAGATTCAGCCGCACCCACTCGTTGTCGATCACCCGCGCACCGGTGGAATCCTTGGTGTCGCGCGCCCACTCGGTGGTCTGCGCGACCGCCAGCGCCAGCGGCGCCGCCGAGGTCAGCGCCACCCGCTCGTGGTTGAGCTGGTTGGTGACCAGCGCCCAGCCGCCGTTCTCCGGGCCGACCATCGCCGAATGCGGAACCCGCACGTCCTGGTAGTAGGTGGCGCTGGTGTCGGGCCCGGCCATCGTGTGCACGGGCGTCCAGGAGAAGCCCTCGGCCGAGGTCGGCACGATGAACATGCTGATGCCCTTGTGCTTCTTGGCGGTCGGGTCGGTGCGGGCGGCCAGCCAGATGTAGTCGGCGTACTGGATGAGGCTGGTCCACATCTTCTGGCCGTTGATCACCCAGTCGTCACCGTCGCGGACCGCGGTGGTGCGCAGTGACGCCAGGTCGGTGCCCGCGCCGGGCTCGGAATATCCGATGGAGAAGTGCAATTCGCCCGCGGAGATCTTGGGCAGGAAGAACTTCTTCTGCTCCTCGGTGCCGTAGTGCATGATCGTCGGCGCCACCGAGTTGATGGTCAGGAACGGCACCGGCGCGCCCGCGACGGCCGCCTCGTCGGTGAAGATCAGCTGATCCATCGTCGAGCGATCCTGGCCGCCGTACTCCTTGGGCCAGCCGAGGGTGAGCCAGCCGTCGTGGCCCATCTGCTGAACGACCTCGCGGTAGACGTTGCCGTGCCCGTACTCACCGGTCTGCGACGACAAGGCCTCGCGGCGCTCCGGCGTGATCAGCTTGGCGAAATATTCGCGGAGCTCGGCGCGCAGCTGCTCCTGTTGCTCGGTATAAGCAATCCGCATGGCGGTTACCTCGTACTCGGTGATGGTGATGGCGGATGTGACGACATCGCCCCTGTGACGATCAGCGCCGGGGCCGATCTGCCCTGACGTCGATCATTGCATATCTACTGAAACATGTTCCAGTATGGAAACCGAATCCGGCCGCTTCGGCCGCAGCGGCCCGGCCGGGCTTGTAGGCTCGGCACTACCTGGTGGTGAAGGAGTTATCAATGAAGGTCAGTGTGGATTTCGACCAGTGCGAGGCCAACGGTATTTGCGTCGGAATCGCCCCCGACGTCTTCGAACTCGACGATGAGGATCAGCTGCACATCCTCACCGCCGACGTGCCCGAGGACCGGCTCTCCGATGTCGAGACCGCCGTCGCGCAATGCCCCAAGGCTGCCCTGCGGTTGCAGTGAAATGGATGCTTGCCGATAACTGGAACACGTTCTAGAGTCACGGCGTGAGTGAATCGTCGAATCAGTCGGGGACGGATCTGTCCGGCAAGGTAGCGATCGTGACCGGAGCCGGCGCGGGCCTCGGGCGGGCCGAAGCGCTGGCGCTGGCCGGGGCCGGCGCCTCGGTGGTGGTCAACGATCTGGCCGAGAACGATGCGGTGGCCGCCACCCTCGCCGATATCCGCGCGCTGGGCGCGAAAGCGGAATTCGTGGGTGGCAGTGTGGCCGAGCGCGCCACCGCCGATGCCCTGATTCGCACCGCGGACGAGACCTTCGGCGGTGTGGACATCGTCGTGAACAATGCGGGAATCGTCCGTGACCGCATGCTTTTCAATCTCTCCGACGAGGACTGGGACGCGGTCCTCGCGGTCCATCTGCGCGGCCATTTCCTGTTGTCGCGGAATGCCGCCGCCTACTGGCGCGGTAAATCGAAGGAATCCGGTGCTCCAATTTACGGGCGCCTGATCAACACATCGTCGGAAGCCGGTTTGCTGGGTCCGGAAGGGCAGCCGAATTACGCGGCCGCGAAAGCCGGAATCACCGCGCTGACGCTGTCCGCCTCGCGCGGTTTGTCGCGATACGGCGTGCGTGCCAACGCCATCTGCCCGCGGGCCCGGACCGCCATGACGGAATCGGTCTTCTCCGCCGCTCCCGAAGGGGATGTGGACCCGCTGTCGCCGGATCACGTCGCCCGTCTGGTCGCCTACCTGGCCTCTCCCGGCGCCGATGCGATCAACGGTCAGGTGTTCGTCGTATACGGCCCGATGGTCGCGCTGATGGCCGCGCCCGAAGTCGAGGCTCGCTTCGATGCCGCCGGCGCGGAATGGAGTGCGGACGCGCTGGCCGACACACTCGGAACCTACTTCGCCGAGCGCCCCGCCGGGCGTACGTTTTCTGCGAGTTCGCTGCACGATCTCGGCTGATTATCAGGTGCAGGTCATCCGACCAACTCCGGTTGATCGGCGGTCTCGCACTTGGTAGACATGGGGGTCGAAGGTTGTGGGGTGCCTCACAAAGGCGTTCTGTACACCGTATGAACCTGTTCTAGCTTCCGAGATGAAGCTCGGATGAAAAGAGCAGGTCGAAAATGTCAAATTCTCTTCCGATTCGATGTGAACGTGTTCTAATCTTCGGAGCGGAAGAGGTGTGGAGGCTCGCAAGCGCAACGTTGCGCGCACGGGTCCGGCAAGGAGGAATCGCGGAATGAACGAGGTTCTTGCCGTGCCGTTGCGTGCGGTCGGCGGGTTCTTCGAACTCGTGGCCGCTGTGGCGCGGGCCTTGATACGTCCGCCATTTCAGCGACGGGAATTCGTCGACCAGTCGTGGTTCGTCGCGCGGGTGTCGATCGTCCCGACCATCCTGGTCGCGATCCCGTTCACGGTTCTGGTGAGCTTCACGCTGAACATTCTGCTGCGCGAAATCGGCGCGGCCGATCTCTCGGGCGCGGGCGCCGCATTCGGAACGGTCACCCAGGTCGGTCCGATCGTGACGGTGCTGATCGTCGCCGGCGCCGGCGCCACCGCGATCTGCGCGGACCTGGGCGCGCGCACGATCCGGGAAGAAATCGACGCCATGAAGGTGCTCGGTATCGATCCGATCCATCGCCTGGTGGTGCCCCGCGTACTCGCCTCGATGTTCGTCGCGGCGCTGCTCAACGGCCTGGTCTCGACTATCGGTATCGCCGGCGGCTTCTTGTTCTCGGTACTTCTGCAGGGAGTCAACCCCGGCGCCTTCGTCAACGGGCTCACCCTGCTCACGCATACGCCGGAGTTGGTGATCTCGGAGGTCAAGGCCGCGCTGTTCGGTCTGATCGCCGGACTGATGGCCTGCTACCTCGGTCTCAACGTCAAGGGCGGTCCCAAGAGTGTGGGTGACGCGGTCAACCAGACGGTGGTTTTCTCCTTCATGGCTCTGTTCGTGGTGAACGTCGTGGTCACCGCCGTCGGCATCAAGTTCACGGTGCGGTGATCCGATGGCGTTCGTAATCCAGTCCCGCTTCCCCCGTACTGTTCGACGCGTGCGCCAGGTTTCGAGTTCGATGGATGGAATCGGGCATCACGCCCAGTTCTACGCGAAGTCACTGGCCTCGGTACCGAAGGCGTTCTCGCACTATCGCACCGAAACCATTCGCCTGATCGCCGAAATCAGCATGGGCACAGGAGCTTTGGCGGTGATCGGCGGCACGGTGGTGATCGTCGGCTTCCTCACCCTGTTCACGGGCGGCACCATCGCGGTGCAGGGTTACAGCTCGCTGGGCAATATCGGTGTCGAGGCGCTGACCGGCTTCTTCGCCGCATTCCTCAACGTGCGCATCGCGGCTCCGGTGATCTCGGGCATCGGCCTGGCGGCGACCATCGGCGCCGGCGCGACGGCCCAGCTGGGCGCCATGCGGGTGGCCGAGGAGATCGACGCCCTGGAATCCATGGCGATCCGGCCGATGCCCTTCCTGGTCGGCACGCGGGTGCTGGCGGGCATGATCGCGATCGTCCCGCTCTACGCGCTGGCGGTTATCGCGTCGTTCGTCGCCAGCCGCTTCGCCACGGTCGTCATCTACGGACAATCGGCCGGCGTGTACGACCACTACTTCTCGACATTCCTGATTCCCAGCGACATTCTGTGGTCGTTCGTACAGGCGATCCTCATGGCTTTGGCGGTCATGATGATTCACACCTACTACGGCTACAACGCGACCGGTGGACCGGTCGGTGTCGGAATCGCGGTCGGTAACGCGGTGCGCGCCTCGCTGGTGGCAGTGGTCTCGGTGACCCTGCTGATGTCGCTGGCGATCTACGGCACCTCCGGCAACTTCCATCTCTCCGGGTAGGCGGTATGGCGGCAAATAAACTCATCGAAAAGGACGGCGCCGGCAAGTTTTTCGGCGCCGGATGGGGTGTCAAGCTTTCGGGGGTGGCGCTGATTCTGTTTCTGGCCGCGATCGTCGCCGTCGCTTTGACGATGTTCGTGGGCGGATTCAGCACGTCGAAACCGGTCTATCTCGACGCCCCGCGGGCCGGCCTGGTGATGGACAAGGACGCGAAGGTCAAGATCCGCGGTGTGCAGATCGGCCACGTCTCCGATATCGCGTATACCGGCGACCAGGCTCGGCTCACCCTGGCGATCGAACCCGATCAGCTGAAGATGGTGCCGGCGAACGCGACCGTGGATATTCGGTCCACCACCGTCTTCGGCGCCAAATACGTGAACTTCGTCGAGCCGGAGGTTCCGTCCGCGCAGCATCTGCAGGCCGGCGCCACGCTGACCGCGCAGTCGGTGACCGTCGAATTCAATACGCTGTTCCAGCATTTGACCGATGTGCTCGGCAAGATCGCGCCGGAGAAATTGAATGCGACGCTGACCGCGCTCGGCACGGCATTGCAGGGCCGCGGCGACAAACTCGGTCAGCTGCTGGTCGACAGTGACGAATATCTGCGCGACATCAATCCGAGCCTGCCCGATCTGCAACGCGATCTGCAGACGTCGGTGGGAGTCACCAATCTGTACGCCGACACCGCACCGAACCTGTTGCGCACCACCGACAACGCGGCCGTGACGAGCAAGACCATCGTCGACCACCAGGACAGCCTCGACGCGGTGCTGCTGAATCTGATCGGCCTGGCCGACACCACGGGCGCGGTGCTTAAGGAGAACGAGAACGGCCTGTCGACCGCACTGGATCTGCTGCGCCCGACGGCCGAACTGCTCAACGAATACAACCCGGCGCTGTACTGCCTGGTCGAAGGTGTCGCGGGCGCGATTCCACGAGCAAACGAGATCTTCGGCGGCACCGGACCGTGGGTGACGTTGAACGCCAGTTTCATGCCGGGCGGCACGCCCTACACCTATCCGAAGGATCTGCCGAAGGTGAATGCGACCGGTGGCCCGCACTGCGAGGGCATCCTCGACCGTAAACCCGGTAGCCACGCAAACTATCTGGTCACCGACACCACTGAGGGACGGGTGTACACGCCGGAACTGTCCACCCATCTGAACGGGCCCCGGGTCTTCCAACTGCTGTTCGCGGGGCTGCCGGGGGTGGGTAATCCGTGAGCATCAAACCGCATGCCACCAGCGTCAAACTCGGAATCTTCACGCTCGTGATGGTTCTGGTGCTGGCGCTGTTGATCGTCGTCTTCTCGCAGATGCGTTTCGCCCGGGAGAGCGGCTACCACGCGGTGTTCACCAGTTCCTCGGGCATGCTGCCCGGGGCCAAGGTGCGCATCGCGGGTGTGCCCGTCGGTTCGGTGAAGAGTGTCAAGGTCGGCAAGGACCATCTGGCCCATGTCGATTTCGAGGTCGACCGGCAGTACAAGCTCTACGTCAGCACCCATGCCGCGGTCCGCTACGAGAATCTGGTCGGTGACCGGTACCTGGAATTGATGGATGCGCCGGGTACCGCTCAGGTGCTGCACTCCGGCGGCACCATCGGCTTGGACAAGACCAAGCCGGCCCTCGATCTGGACATGCTGCTGGGTGGTTTCAAGCCGCTGCTGCGCGGCCTGGACCCGCAACAGGTCAACTCCCTGACCGAGGCGCTGCTGCAGGTGTTCCAGGGACAGGGCGGCACACTGGTCGCGCTGCTGAACAGTTCCGGCTCGTTCGCCAAGACGCTGGCCGATCGGGATGCCTTGATCGGCAGTGTGATCGAGAACCTGAAGACGGTGCTGGCCACCATCGACGATCACAACAAGGAATTCGACACCACGCTGACCGAATTGCAGCGGTTGGTGAGCGGACTTGCCGCGGACCGGGATCCGATCGGTGCGGCCCTGCCGCGACTAGCCGGCGCTACCGGCGACCTCACGGATCTGCTGAAGCAGGCGCGCCCGGACCTGAAGGCGACCTTCGACCAGCTGGGCCGGGTTTCCGACAGCCTCGACCAGAAGTCCGACGATGTCGAATGGATCCTGCAGAACCTGCCCTCGACGTACAAGAAGCTGGTGCGGCTCGGTTCGTACGGATCGTTCCTGAACATGTACGTGTGCGGAACGAATTTCCTCGTGGACGGCCCGGACGGTAAGCCGATGCATGTGAATCTGCCCGGTCTGCAGACGACCGGAAGGTGTTCGACGAAGTGAATGAAACCTCCCCGCTCATCAAACACGGCGTCGTCGGCGTCGTGCTGGCGGTCGCCATCGCCTTGTCCGCCCTGCAGTTCGACCGGCTGCCGTTCATTCGCAGCGGTGCCGAATTCACCGCGTATTTCGCCGATGCCGGCGGTCTGGTCACCGGTGACCAGGTACAGGTCGCCGGCGTCCGATCCGGGCAGGTCGAAGACGTCAGTCTCGACGGTCCCAAGGTGAAGGTGCGCTTCAGCCTCGACGAGTCGATCGTCCTGGGTAAGAAGACAACCGCCGCGATCAAGACCAATACGGTGCTCGGCCGCAAATCCCTGCAGGTCGATCCGCAGGGTTCCGGCGCGCTGCGCAGCGATCAGCCGATTCCGTTGGAACGCACCACTTCTCCCTATTCGCTCAACGATGCCCTGGGCGATTTGACCAATACCGTGAAGGGGCTGGACACCGACCAGGTCAACAAGACCTTGGACGCGCTGTCGGGCGCCTTCGCCGACACGCCCGCGCCGATGCGTTCCGCGCTGGACGGCATCACCCAGCTCTCGCGCAGCCTGAACGCCCGGGACAAGGCGCTGACCGAACTGCTGTCGCACGCGCAGAACGTCACGAAGGTGCTCTCGGATCGGTCGAACCAGATCAACGCCCTGCTCGTGGACGGCAACAACCTGCTCGGTGAACTGGATGCCCGCCGCACCGCCCTGAGTCAGCTGATCGTCTACGTCAACGGTCTGGCACAGCAGCTGACCGGATTCGTCAACGACAACGAACAGAGTCTGAAACCGACGCTGGACAAATTGAATTCGGTGCTGCAACTGCTCGAGCGGAACAAGGACAATCTGGGCAAGGCCCTGGACGCACTCGGACCGTTCGAGGCGGCCCTCGGTGAACAGGTCGGCAGCGGCCCGTACTTCCAGTCCTACGTCTCCAATGCCACGAGTATGGAGCTGCAGCCGCTGGTGGACGCGCTGGTCTGGCCGCAGCATGTGCCCGAATCGTTCTGGAAGTACCTGACCACCCCGCCGCCCTCGATCGGGCCCGCGATCCAGGAGCCGCCGCGATGAACGCGATACGCACGATCACGAAGGTGCCGAAGTGGGTCCGTGTCGTGGCCGCCGTCCTGGTGGCGGCGCTGGCGGGCTGGATCGTGTACGGCGCGGTGAACAATATCGGCAAGACGCACATCACCGCCTATTTCCCGTCCACCACCGGGCTCTACGCCGGTGACGACGTGCGGGTGCTGGGCGTCAAGGTCGGCCGGATCGATTCGATCGAGCCCGGCCGGGACAAGACCAAGGTGACGATGACGGTCGACCGCGGCGTCGACATCCCGGCCGCTGCCAAGGCCGTCACGGTCTCGCCGAATCTGGTCTCGGCACGCTTCGTGCAGTTGGCGCCGGTCTACACCGGCGGCCCGAAGATGCACGACGACGGCGTGATTCCGATCGAGCACACCGCCGTGCCGGTGGAATGGGACGACATCAAGGCCGAGCTGACCAAACTGTCCAAGGCCCTGGGGCCGATCGGTGAGGATCAGCAGGGCTCGTTCGGACGGTTCGTCAACACCGCGTCCGACAATCTCGCAAACGGCAATGCCCAGGCGCTGCGGGATACGCTCCACGAGCTGTCGAGCACGCTGAATACGTTGTCCGACGGTCGCACCGACCTGTTCGGCACCGTCCGCAACCTGCAGCAGTTCGTCGACGTGCTCTCCAAGAGCAACGATCAGATCGTGCAGTTCGGCGGCCGGCTGGCCTCGGTGTCCTCGGTGCTGTCGGGCGTCTCCGACGACCTCGGCGCCGGATTGGACAATCTCGATTCGGCGGTGGCCGACGTCAAGCGCTTCCTGGACGAACGCGGCGGCCGACTCACCGAGAGTGTGCAGAATCTGGCGCAGGTGACCCAGATCCTGGCCGACAAGCGTCCGCAGCTCGAGCAGGTGCTGCATTCGGGCCCGGTCGCGCTGTCGAACTTCTATCAGATCTACAAGCCCGCGCAGGGCACGCTGACCGGCTCCGTGGCGCTGCCGAACTTCCGGAACCCGTTCGCGTTCCTCTGTGGCGCCGTCGAGGCGCTCGAGGACAATGGTTCGCAGCGGACCGCGGACCTGTGTAAACAACAGGTTGCGCCGGTGATCAACTCGCTGATGATGAATTATCCGCCGCTGCTGGTGAATCCGGCGTCCGGACAGCAGGCCTTCCCGAACCAGCTCACCTTCTCGACTCCGGATCTGGCCGACCGCGTGCAATATCCGGCGCCCGGCCAGGCGCCGTCGGAGGTACCGAGCGGCCTTGCCGGCCTGGCGATTCCGGGAGGAGGACGATGATGCGCCGCGGACGAGTCCGGCTCGCCGGCTCCGCCGTCGGTCTGGTGATCCTGTTGGGTGCCACCGGATGTGAATGGGACGGCTTGAACACCCTGCCGATGCCCGGTGCGGCCGGTACGGGTGAGGGCGCCTGGCAGATCAAGATTCAGATGCCGAATGTCACTACCCTGACTCGCAATTCGCCGGTGCAGATAGACGACGTCACGGTCGGCACGGTTAAGAACATCCAGGTCGAGGATTGGCACGCGCTGGTCACGGTCAGCCTCGAAAAGGGTGTGCGCCTGCCGGCCAACGCGGTGGCCGAGATCGGGCAAACCAGCCTGCTCGGCAGTAATCACGTCGAGTTGTCGGCACCGAAAGACGTGCCACCGGAAGGGCAATTGCGGCCCGGCGATGTGATCCCGCTGGCGCGCGCGGGCCTCTATCCCACCACCGAGCACACATTGTCGTCGTTGTCGGTGGTGCTCAACGGCGGTGGTATCTCGCAGCTCGAGACCATCACCCATGAGCTGAACGCGACCTTCTCCGGACGGTCCGACGCGATCCGCGATCTGCTGCCGCAGGTGACCCAGCTGACCAGCACCCTCGACGGCCAGACCAAGGACATCATCGACGCGATGGGTGGGCTCGACCGGTTCGCCGGACAGCTGTCCCGCCAGAAGGATCAGCTGACCCGGGCGGTCACGCAACTGCATCCGGCCCTGACCGTGCTGGCCGACCGCCGCGAGAACATCACCAAAACCATCACCGCACTGGGCGATCTCGGTGATGTGGTGAGCCGGGTGATCGCCGAGAGCGGCGACAACCTGAAGGCCGATCTGGCCAATCTGCACCCGGCCCTGGAATCGCTGGCCAACACCGGAACGAAGCTGGCCGACGCCCTGCAGATCCTGCTCACCTTCCCGTTCCCGATGCGGAATCTGAACAAGGCGCTCAAGGGCGACTATCTCAACCTGCTGATGACCGTCGATATCACCGGCGCACGGCTGGATTCGAACTTCCTCACCGGTACGCCGCTGGGTGGTCGGTTCGGCGGCGTCGAGGGCGCGCTCGGCACGATCGCACCCGATACCGCGATGGGGAAGGGCGACCCCGTCACCGGGCCGATGCAGCCGCCGCCCCCGGCTCCCGATACGGCCACGCCGACGCCGAGTATTCCCGGGCTGCCGCCGATTCCGAATCTGCCCGCCATACCCGGGCTGACGGTGCCCGCGCCGCAACAAGGGGGTGCGGGTCGATGAAACTCAGCAAATTCGTCCGGATCCAGTTGGTGATCTTCTCGATCCTCACCGTGATCGGACTGGTTGTGATGGCGGGTGCGTACGTCCACCTGCCTGCGATGTTCGGCATCGGCCGCTACGGTGTGACGGTGAAGCTGGAGGCGACCGGCGGGCTGTATCCGACTGCCAACGTCGCCTATCGCGGTACCAACGTCGGCAAGGTCGAGGATATGAAGCTCACTTCGGACGGCGTCGACGCCAAGCTGTCGATAAGCAGCGATTACAAGATCCCCAGTGATGTCGATGCGTATGTCAAGAGCGTGTCGGCGATCGGCGAACAATACGTGGATCTGGTCCCGGCCGAGAATCCGCACGGGGGAAATCTGCACGACGGTTCGGTGATTCCGGTGCAGCGCACCAAACTTCCGCAGGACGTCGGCGCCATGCTCGACCAGGCCGACCGGCTGCTCAGCAGTGTCGCCGACACCAAATTGCGCCAGGTCATCGACGATGCCTTCATCGCGTTCAACGGAGCCGGTCCGGATCTGCAGAAGTTCATCGACTCGGCCTCGCTGCTGGTGCAGGAGGCGAAGAAGAGCACCAACGAGACGAAGGATCTGCTCGACAAGATCGGTCCGCTGCTTGATACCCAGAATCAGTCCGACGCCGCGATCCGTTCGTGGACAAAGGATTTAGCGATCGTCACCGATCAGCTGCGGCAGCACGACCCCTCGCTGGGCCAGTTGCTCGATCGCACGCCCGCGGCCGCGCAGAAGGTATCGCAGACGTTTCGTGATCTGAAACCGACGCTGCCACTGCTGATTTCGAACCTGACCAGTGTCGGCCAGGTCGGGGTGACCTATCACGCCGGTATTGAACAGATTCTGGTGATCTACCCGCAAATGGTGGCGGCACTGCTGACATCCATGCGCGGGCCCACGCAATACGGCGCCCTGGTCGACTTCATGCTCCCGATCAGCGATCCGCCCGGCTGCACCACAGGCTTCCTCCCGCCGGATCAACGCCGCTCGCCGACATTGAAGGACACTCCGGACACCCCGCCGAACCTCTACTGCAAGGTGGCGCAGAACGCCAAGGAAGCGGTCCGCGGTATCCGCAACACGCCCTGTGCGGACGTGCCGGGCAAGCGGGCCCCGAGTCCGGAGCTCTGCCACGACCCGCAGGGTTATGTGCCCGAGGGCGACAACCCGCCCTTCGGCGAACCGCACCCGGTCACCCCGTCCGGCGAGCCGGCGGCCAACCCCGGCGACGCTCCGGCCGCGCAGAGCCAACCGGCGGCGGCGCTGCGCACCTACGACCTGAAGAACCACACCTTCACCGGACCCGACGGCCGGACCTACCGACAGGGGGATGTGGGCGCCGACGGATCGGGCACTGTACCGTCCAGTTGGCAGGCGATGCTCGAGGAGCAACAGAAATGAGCGAATCGAATTCCACACCCACCGGTCGCGTCCGGCGCCGGGCCAGCCGGCAGGCCGGAGCGCCGACCGACGCGATAGCGGTCGAGCGGACCGAGAGTTCGCCCTCCGACGAAGCGACGGTGAAGCTCGGCGCCGCGGGCGCTGCCGACGAGACGGTGCAATCGTCGAGCCCATCGCCGGCGAAGGCGACCGAGTCCTCCTCCGAGGCGGCATCGAAGGTTGTGTCCGGCGCCGACGCGAAGTCCGCGACCACCGTAAAGCTTTCGACGGCGGCCGATGACGACACGACCGTGCGGCTCACCGACTCCGCGGCGGAGACGGCAGCGGCGGACACCTCCGAGCCATCGAAGCGCTCACTCGGACCGCTGGGCTGGGCGGCCGCGGTGGTGGCGGTGCTGTCGTTGATCCTGCTGGTCGGCTCGGGCGGCTTCTTCGCCTACCACCAGCATCAGGTCGGCGCCCAGGCCGACCAGCGCGCGGAATATGTGCAGACCGCCAAGCAGGCGATTCTCAATCTGACCAACATCAAGGACGACACCGCGAAGCAGGACATCGACCGGGTGCTCTCGGTCGCCTCGGGACAGCTCAAGCAGGAGTACTCCGAGCGCAAGGACGCCTACGCGCAGGTCGTGCAGCAGGCCAAGGTGAAGGCCAGCGGCGAGATCATCGAGACCGCGGTCGAAAGCCAGGACGACCACACCGCGAAGGTGCTGGTCGCGGCCAAGCAGACCCTGACCAACGCCGGTGCCAAGGATCCGCAGGAGCGCTACTACCGCTTCCGGGTCACGGTCGACCGCGACGACAACGGTGGTATCACCGCCTCGCAAGTGGAGTTCGTGGCATGAGCAGACAAGGTTCCGGCAAGCTGCGTCCCATCCTGTTCATCGGTGCGGCGGTGCTGTTCGTGGCCGCGGTCGCGATGGCCTCGGTCACCGGCTACAAGTACTGGTCCGACAAACAGGTCGAGCAGGCCCGTACCGACTCGGTACCCGCGGCCCGCCACGCGGTGGAGTCGGTATTCACCTACGACTTCAAGACCGTCGACGCCGAGTTGCCGAAATCGGCCGACAACCTCACCCCGTCGTTCCGCAAGGACTACCTGAAGCTGATCCAGCAGGCGATCGCACCCGGCGCCAAGGAGAAGCAGCTCACCGTGCAGGCCACCACCACGGCGGCCGGTGTGGTGTCCGCGGAGCGCTCGCACGCGGTGGTCCTGCTGTACCTGAACCAGGTGACCACCAGCAAGGACTCCCCGCAGGGCACGGTGACGCCGAGCCGGGTCCGCGTGGCTCTGGACAAGGACGGCGGCCACTGGCTGGTCGACGCCATCACCCCGATCTGATCCCGCGTTAAGCGAATCCCGTTATCCCCGTTAAGGGTTCGTCCCTACCGTCGACGGCACAGCGATTCCGAGGCGGGATCGGTGGTCGATACCGGCTCCGGTCGCGGCGCAGATCTCCCGCCGGTGAAGCGCGCCTGTGCCGCACGGACCGACCGTGTGGTGATCCGGCGGGTGCGGCGGAATCCGGGGTGGCGGGTACGCGGCGACCGCCTGCCCCGGCGGAGGCCAGGACCGAGATTCGGTGTGGGCGGCGCTCTCCGGCTGTCGGACGGTCGGTTCGAAGGGTGTACCCGCCTCGGGTCGCTGTGCAGTCGCCGGAACGTTCGCCCGGCCCCGCCGGGGAGCGTTCGCCGCGGGCCTAGCGCTCGGCGCCGCCCGGATCCACATCCGCATCGGTGAGCAGGGCGCTGCCGGCCACCCGATCCTGGGCAAGTGCGTCGAGGAACGAGCGCGCCCAGCGGTCCACGTCGTGGGCGAGTACCTGGCGGCGCAGCGAACGCATGCGGCGCCGCTTGGTTTCGGGGTCGTCCTCGATCGCGGACATGATCGCGTTCTCGACGCTGTCCAGATCGTGTGGATTACACAGGTAGGCCTGACGCAATTCCGCTGCGGCGCCGGTGAATTCGCTGAGCACGAGGGCGCCGTTGAGGCCGCTGTGCGAGGCCACGTACTCCTTGGCGACCAGATTCATCCCGTCGCGCAGCGGGGTCACCAGCATGACGTCGGCGGCCACGAAGAAGGCGACCAGTTCGTCGCGGGGGATCGGCCGGTGCAGATAGTGCACGAAAGGGTAACCGACGCGGGAGAATTCGCCGTTGATGCGGCCCACCTGACGTTCGATGTCGCCGCGCATCTGGATGTAGCTCTCCACCCGTTCGCGACTCGGCGTGGCCAGCTGCACCATCACCGTCTCGGCCGGGTCCAGCCGGCCCTCGTGCAGGAGTTCCTGCAGCGCCGCCAGGCGGATATCGATGCCCTTGGTGTAGTCCAGGCGGTCCACACCGAGCAGGATGTGCTTGGGGTTGCCCAGCTCCCTGCGGATCTGAGCGGCGCGCTCCCGTACCGAGCGTCTTCGCGACAGCTCGTCGAGTTCGGCGGAGGCGATCGAGATCGGGAAGGCGCCGACCCGCACCGTGCGGAAACCGACCTGCACCACACCGAGTTTCGACCGCACACCGACCGTGCCGCGCGAGGTGGGTTGTCCGGCAAGCCTTCTCGCCAGGTACAGGAAGTTCTGCGCGCCGCCGGGCAGGTGGAAGCCGATCAGGTCGGCGCCGAGCAGCCCCTCCACGATCTCGGTGCGCCACGGCAGCTGCATGAACAGCTCGACCGGGGGGAACGGGATGTGCAGGAAGAATCCGATGGTCAGATCGGGCCGCAGCATGCGCAGCATCTTCGGCACCAGCTGCAGCTGATAGTCCTGTACCCACACCGTCGCGCCCTCGGCGGCCACCTTCGCGGTGTACTCGGCGAAGCGCCGGTTCACGTCCACGTAGGCGGTCCACCAGTCGCGGTGGTACTCCGGCCGCACGATCACGTCGTGATAGAGCGGCCACAGCGTGCCGTTGGAGAATCCCTCGTAGTAGGCGGCGACCTCCTCGGCGGTCAACGGCACCGGATACAACTCCAGGCCGTCCTCGATGATCGGATCGACATCCACATCGGGAACGCCGGCCCAGCCCACCCAGGCGCCGTTGTTGTTGCGCAGCACCGGCTCCAGGGCCGTGACCAGGCCGCCCGGACTGCGCTTCCACCGCTTGGTCCCGTTCGGGAGACGTTCCAGGTCGACCGGGAGCCGGTTGGCGACCACGACGAAACCGGACCCGGCGCCGCCGGGACGGTCCGCTGGTGCGGATTCGGTTTCCGGCGAAGCGTCTCGAGATCGATCGCTGCGTATGTCGCGCATCTGGTCCACTGCTGGATCCTCCGGTCGCCGAAATGGCGGAACTAGGCGTGGGATTTCAGTTGTGATGAGCGCTGCGCATTGCGCTGCGCGGGGCTCGTCCTATTCGCTGCGCGCGCTGGGACCGATTCCGAGCATCGACAGCAGCATCCGGCATTCGTCGGCATCGTTGGCGTAGGCGGCCACGACGCGCTGTGCCTGCCGTGCGGTCTCGTCGGCGAGCGGTTCCAGGTCGTCGTCCGCGATGTCGTTGGCGCTCTTCGCGGCCATCATCGTGTCCTCTCGGCTCGGGGTCGTGGCACGGCGGTGGGGTTCGACCGTCGTGGTGTCGGCGCCGTGCGCTGTCAATGGTATCGGTCGCCGCACAGGGGCCCGTCGACTCGGTACCGACCGCTGCCGAACCGCAACAGCGCGGGGCGACACCCGCCACACCGGCGAAACGCTGGAGCCTCGGGAACCTATAACGTTGGTAGGGAGGCGAATTTCGCCCACTGCGTGTATCGAGCACCGCACGAATCGAGTGGAAAGGGTCGCAGCACTATGCCGTTGGCCACGGTGAATGGAATCTCGCTGAACTACCAGGTGAAGGGAGACAAGGCCAAAGGCACCGACACCAAGGGGGCTGCCCCGATGGTCGTGCTGATCATGGGCACCGGGAGCCCCGGCCGGGTGTGGGAGCTGCACCAGGTTCCGGCGCTGGTCGCGGCCGGCTACCGAGTGTGCACGTTCGACAATCGCGGCATCGCTCCGTCCTACGAGGCGCCCGACGGGATGACCATCGACGAATTGGTCGCCGACACCGCGGCGCTGATCGAATTTCTCGACGAGGGCCCGGTCCTGGTCGCCGGCACCTCGATGGGTGCGCGGGTCGCGCAGGAATTGGCCCTGGCGCGGCCCGACCTCGTGCGCAAAGCCGTATTCATGGCCGGACACGCGCGGCTCGACCAATTCCAGAAGACGCTCTCGCTCGGCGAACACGAACTCGACGCCTCCGGCGTGCGACTGCCCGCCAAATACGAGGCCGCCCTGACCGCGGTGATGAATCTTTCGCCCGCCACGATGGCCGATCCGAATTCCGCGCGCGATTGGCTGGATCTGTTCGAATTCACCGGCGGACCGGCATCCCCGGGAATCCGGGCGCAGCGCCGGATGGACCACGATTTCGATCGGTTGCAGGCCTATCGCGCGATCAAGGTGCCGTGCCTGTCGATCGGATTCGCCGACGACCGGATGATTCCCGCGTATCTGACCCGTGAGCTGGCCGAAGCCATTCCCGCCGCCCGATACCAGGAGATCCCCGACGCCGGGCATTACGGGTATCTGGAACGTCCCGAGGCGGTCAATAAGATCCTGCTCGATTTCTTCGCGGGCTCGAGGTAACCACCAACGCGTAACGTCGGTCTTGCTAGTGTCGACACATCGCTCGGGGGCTACGGCTCTGGTCGGTCGGCTCAGGTCGGTTTCGGCTCGTGCCCGCGCCCCGCGAGTTCCGTATCCAGCGCGTTCCCGTACACAGCGCCAGCATCCAGTGAGGTGAAATGAGCACCAACCCCTTCGACGACGAGGACGGCCGCTTCTTCGTTCTGGTCAACGACGAGGAGCAGCATTCCCTGTGGCCTGCTTTCGCCGAGGTCCCGGCCGGGTGGCGAGTGGTGTTCGGCGAGGACAGCCGCGCTGCCTGCGTCGAATACGTGGAGAAGAACTGGACGGATATGCGGCCCAAGAGCCTGCGTGACGCGATGGCGGCCGACGACGCGGCTCGCCAGGGCGCCCAGTCCTGATTCCGCGCCGGACGAAACTGCGCGGAGCGACGGTGATCGGCGGCTGCGTGCTGCCCTGAGGGGCACACGCAGCCGCTGCGATCCGCCGCTCCCTCCTACAGTGGTGAACGATTTTTCCGGACGGCCCGCGCCCCGGTTATGATGGCACCGCTTCACCCGCCTCCTTAGCTCAGTGGTAGAGCACCGCTCTTGTAAAGCGAAGGTCGTCAGTTCAATCCTGACAGGGGGCTCCACTCGGGCTCCGGCCTGCGAAAGCAGGTCGGAGCCCTTTTTGCGTCAGGGGAGATGCATCAGCTGCCGGGCCAGCCCGAACAGGCGGCTGCCGAGTTTGATGACGGGGATTCCCAGCGGAATCAACAGGATCGTCACGCACAACACCGCGCCGAGGATCCAGACGACGAGCGCCAATAGGCCGACCACCGTGCCCAGCACGGCCGTCAGGATGCCCAACACCACGTCGAGCAGGCCCCGTATCGCTGCCATGACGACCTTTCCGATGTCCATTCTGCTCTTTTCGGGCGTGGTGTGCTCCGATCCGCGCCGCCGTGATGAAAGTTAAGCGCCTGCCACCCCGCGATGAACGGGCGAGAAGTCGTCAGCAAAACCGTCGCTAAACCTCGCATGCCGACCTGGCGGTTTCCATTTCGGGCCATTGCGCCGCTCCGAAGCGTCCCCCTAGCGTCGGGCCCCGTTGCCGCGGCCGCTGTCCGGACAGGACTTCCTGCCCGAGCAGATTCGTGGCAACGCACCTGATGAAACCCACCGAAGTAAGGAGATGACTGTCGATATGACAACAGCCACCCGCCGGATCCTGGCAACGACCGCCTTCGCCGCCCTCTCGGTCTCGATCGCCGGCGCTACCGCCTCCGTCGCCTCGGCTGATACCCCCTCCGCCACGCCGACGACCAGCAGCGCGCCGTCGGCTCCCAAGCTGTCCACGGGCTCGGCGTTCGGCGCCGACAAGCACAAGGACGACGACGGTGACGACCAGCCGGCCGCGCCCTCAGTGGACGCGATCCAGAAGGTCCTCACCAAGATTCAGGACACCGACAAGCCGGAGGACCTCGAGAAGTCGCTCGACAAGGACATCGACACCCTCACCCACAACGAGGCCGCCGTGCCCGCCAAGGTGAAGGAGGAGTTCAACAAGTTCCGTCAGGAACTGCAGCAGGCCAAGACCAAGGACAGCCTGGACGGCAGCTCCGCCGCCGACACCCTGAAGACGATCAAGGGTGACGCGAAGACGCTCGGCGCCGATCTGAAGGCCGCCGCATAAGAGCGCAGCACCATCGACGACCCGCCGATCCGGGAGGCGCCGCCCGGGTCGGCGGGTCGCCTGTTCTCCGACCTGTCGCGCAGCCGGCTCGCAGGAAACTCCCAGACAACGTTCAGCGCATTCCGGGCTGTAGGAGAGACGATATCCAGCATGAGTGGAGTGGCTGGCGATCGGACCCCCGAGGCTCGGGTGCTGGTGGTCGACGACGAACCGATGATCGTCGAACTGCTGTCGGTGAGTCTGCGCTATCAGGGGTTCGAGGTGGCCACGGCCGCCAACGGCGCCGAAGGGCTGGACCGGGCCAAGCAGTTCCGGCCCGACGCCCTCATCGTCGACGTCATGATGCCCGGTATGGACGGCTTCGGCCTGCTGCGCCGGCTGCGCGCCGACGGCATCGATGCCCCGGTCCTGTTCCTCACCGCGCGGGACGAGGTCGAGGACAAGATCACCGGCCTCACCCTCGGCGCCGACGACTACGTGACCAAACCCTTCTCGCTCGAGGAGGTGGTGGCGCGGCTGCGGGTGATTCTGCGGCGCTCCGGTCACGTGGTGGAGGAGACGAAATCCTCGCGTATCCGCTTCGAGGACATCGAACTCGACGACGACACGCACGAGGTGTGGAAGGCCGGGGAACCGGTCGCGCTCTCGCCGACGGAGTTCACCCTGCTCCGATACTTCATGGTCAATGCCGGAACGGTGCTGAGCAAGCCGCGCATCCTCGATCACGTCTGGCGCTACGACTTCGGCGGCGAGGTGGGCGTGGTGGAAACCTATGTCTCCTACCTGCGCAAGAAGGTCGACACCGGTCCCGACCGGCTGATCCACACCCTGCGCGGTGTCGGCTACGTGATGCGCGCGCCCAGCCGCAGCCGGTCGTCGGCGAAATGAGCGATCCGCGCTCGGTGCGCGAGCGCGCCGACAGCGACGCGGCCGGCCCCGAGGCGGTGCTCGCGACGGCCGGTCCGGCCGAGCCGGGCACCGAACCCGGTGGCATCGCCGAAACCGGCGCACGCGCCGAGGGCGTCGCCCCGCCGCGGCGCGGACTGCGGCGCCGGATCTCGCGTCGCCTGGCCGCGGTGCCGCTGCGGGTCACCCTGGTGCTCGCGCTGGTGTGCCTGGCGGGTCTCGGACTGCTGGTCTCGGGTGTCGCGGTGACCTCCGCGATGCGAAATGTGCTGATCGACAAGGTCGATCGGCAGTTGTTCGACGCCGCCCACAGCTGGGCCAGCCCCGATGCGCCACCGCCCCAGCACCTTCCGCAACCTCCGGGGCGGGAACGCCCGCCCGCGCTGTTCTACGTGCAGGTGACCGGACCCACCGGAAATCAGCGTCTGCTGCTGAGTTCCGGACCCACCGTTCCGGACACTCCGTCGAATCTGTCGAGACATCCCCAGACCGTGGGATCGGTCGGCGACCCCGACGAACACTGGCGCGCGCTCGAGGTGGTGACTCCGCAGGGATCCAGTGTGGTCGCGCTGCGCCTCACCGAAACCGAGAACATCATCGACCGTCTGATCGGGTTGCAGGTCGCGGTGGGCCTCATCGTGCTCGCCGTACTCGCGGTGGTGGCGCAGTTCGTGATTCGCCGGAGCCTGCGCCCGCTCGGTGAGGTGGAGAAGACCGCCGCGGCCATCGCGAGCGGGGATCTGCATCGGCGAGTTCCGGTGCAAGGCACCAACACCGAGGTCGATCGGCTCTCGCAATCGCTCAACGGCATGCTGTCCCAGATTCAGAGCGCCTTCGCCGCCACCGAGGCATCCGAGGAATCCGCGCGGCGTTCGGAGGCCCGGATGCGGCGGTTCGTCGCCGATGCCAGCCATGAGCTGCGGACCCCGCTGACCACGATCAAGGGTTTCGCGGAGTTGTATCGGCAAGGGGCGCTGGCGGATCCGGCCCTGTTCATGGACCGGATCGAACGCGAGTCCAAGCGGATGAGCCTGCTGGTGGAGGACCTGCTGATGCTGGCTCGCCTCGACGCGCAGCGCCCGGTGGAACGCCGGCCGGTGGATCTGCTGGCACTGGCCAGCGATGCGGTGCACAGTGCCCGCGCCGTCGACGCGGCCCAGCGTCCCGAGGAGCCGCGCCGGCCCATCGACCTCGAAATACGCCCGGGGACGGGGACATTGGAGGTGCGTGGCGACGAAGCGCGGTTGCGTCAGGTGCTGGGCAATCTGGTCAACAACGCGCTGATTCACACCCCGCCCGACGCGGCGGTCACCGTCGCGCTGACACCCGCTCCGGACGAGGTGGTCATCGAGGTCGCCGACACCGGGCCGGGCCTGCCCACCGAGGACGCCGAGCGCATCTTCGAACGCTTCTACCGCACCGACACCTCACGCAGCCGCGACAGCGGTGGCACCGGACTGGGTCTGTCGATCGTGCAGGCGCTGGTCGCCGCGCACGGCGGCACGGTCTCGGTGCACAGCGCGGTGGGGCAGGGCACCACCTTCGCGGTGCGCCTGCCCCGTTCGCAGGAGTGATTCAGGCTCGGTGCGTCAGGCCGGGACGTTCGCACCGTAGCCGAGATCGCGCAGCGCCTGCTTGATCTTGTCCTGCGCCTCGTCCAGCGATTCCGGGCTCGGATCGGTGTCCGCGCCCGAGATGTTGAAATCGCCCAGCTCGAACGCCGGGAAGACGTGCACGTGCAGGTGCGGCACCTCCAGCCCGGCGATCAGCAGGCCCGCGCGCGGCGCGTCCCACGCCTTGCGCACCGCCTGGCCGACCTTCTGAGCGACCTCGTTGATCCGCGCGAACGTGGCGGGATCCAGATCCTGCCACTGGTCGATCTCCTTGCGAGGAACCACGAGCGTATGACCCTGGGTGACCGGAGCGATGGTCAGGAAGGCGACGAATTCCTCGTCCTCCCACACGAACCGCCCCGGCAGCTGTCCGGCAATGATCGCGCTGAATACAGATGGCATGGGTTTCATACTGCCCCGCCCGGCCGGGAGGCGGTGGCCGGGGCGGCGGGCTGTCCTCCCGGTACCCGCATCTGCTGTTCACCTGCGTCCCCTAAGCTGTCACGCGTGCGCGTACTCGTCATCGGATCCGGAGCCCGTGAACACGCCCTGGTGGAAGCCCTGCGTCGGGATCCCGGGGTCACCGCGATCGCGGCCGCGCCCGGCAATCCGGGGATCGGCCAGGTCGCCGAGGTGCGGGCGGTCGATCCGGCCAGCGCGGAGGCCGTCGTGGGCCTGGCCCGGGATTTCGCCGCCGATCTGGTGGTGATCGGTCCCGAGGTGCCGCTCGTGCTCGGCATCGCCGACGCGGTCCGGGCGGCGGGGATCGCCTGCTTCGGACCGTCGGCCGCCGCCGCGCGGATCGAGGGATCGAAGGCGTTCGCCAAGGACGTGATGGCCGCGGCCGGGGTGCGCACCGCGCACAGCGAGGTCGTCGATCATCCGGGCGAGCTCGACGCCGCACTGGATCGCTTCGGGCCGACCTGGGTCGTCAAGGACGACGGGCTGGCCGCGGGTAAGGGTGTGGTGGTCACCGCCGATCGGTCCGCGGCCCGCGACCACGGGGCCGAACTGCTCGAGCAGGGCCATCCGGTGCTGCTGGAATCGTTCCTCGACGGTCCCGAGGTATCCCTGTTCTGCCTGGTCGACGGCGAGACCGTGGTGCCGCTGCTGCCCGCGCAGGACCACAAGCGCGTGGGCGACGGCGACACCGGCCCCAACACCGGCGGTATGGGCGCCTACACCCCGCTGCCGTGGCTGCCGCCGGAGACCGTCACCGAAGTCGTCGACGATGTGGTGAAACCCGTTGCCGCCGAAATGGTTCGGCGTGGCGTCCCGTTCTCCGGGCTGCTCTACGCGGGTCTGGCGATCGGCCAGGCCGGACCAGCGGTCGTCGAATTCAACTGCCGCTTCGGCGATCCCGAGACCCAGGCCGTGCTCGCGTTGCTCGACAGTCCGCTCGGCGCCCTGCTGCACGCCACCGCGACCGGCACGCTGGCGCAGGCGCAGCCGCCGGTCTGGAAGGACGGCGCGGCGATCACGGTGGTGCTGGCCGCGGAGAACTATCCGGGCCGCCCCCGCACCGGTGACGTCATCTCCGGCACGGAGAGCGCCCCGGCCTCGGAGGGAAGCGCGAATGCCGAAGTGCTGCACGCCGGTACGGCGCTGCGCGCGGACGGCGCACTGCTGTCGGCCGGCGGGCGTGTGCTGAATGTCGTTGCCACAGGCGGGGATCTGACCGAGGCTCGCACGAACGCCTACGCACGCATCGCGGGAATCAAACTGCCCGGCAGCCACTTCCGCACCGATATCGGTCTCGCCGCCGTCGAGGACCGCATCTCGCTTCCCACCCGCGTGTAGCCGAATCGGCTTCGGCCCCACCGGTTTCGAGGCGCACAAAGGCCGAAGCGAGCCCGCCGGGTTCAGCCGACCTGAATGCCGTGCATGGCGAGCCACGGCTGCGGGTCCACATGCTGTCCGCCGATGAGGATCTCGAAGTGCAGGTGCGGGCCGGTGGAATCGCCGCGGTTGCCGATGCGGGCGATCTGCTGACCGGCGCGCACCCGCTCGCCGACCGACACCGAGAAGTCGTACATGTGGCCGTACACCGAGATGGTGCCGTCGTCGTGGCGGATGCGCACCCACAGTCCGAAGCCCTGCGCCGGCCCGGCGTCGATGACGGTGCCGTCGGCGACGGCGTAGATCGGCGAACCGATGGGCGCCGCGATATCGATTCCGTAGTGGAAGGTGCCCCACCGGCCCCCGTACCCGGAGGTGAACACGCCGCGCGCGGGCAGGGCGAAACCGCCGATGCCCGGGGCGATTCCGCCCGGGAGGATGCCGCCGGGAATCGTGGTGGCCGGCCCGGACAGCCAGGGTTGCGGCGTCCCGGCGACCGCCGCGGCGGCTTCGGCCTTCGCGCGTTCCAGGGTGGCCCGCGACGCCGCGGCGACCACCTGCGCCTCGCGCATGCGCTCGCCGTTGTCGATGGCGGTCAGATAGCGCTTGCTGGTTTCGGGTTCGGCCTGCACCTGTAGCGGATAGGCCACCGCGATCCGCTGTGCCGCACCGGGTTTCGGCGTCGAATCGACCGGTTGCGGCGCCACGGTGTCGGCGGCGGCGAACAGTCCGACCACGACCATGCCGATCACCAGCACCCGATGCTCGCCGACCCAGCCGCGCAGCCGCGGCCACAGGGTCTCGAATTCCTCGCGCCAGTGTCGATCCCGCATCATCTGCCACCAGCGCCCCACCCGCGTGCGCCATTCGACCGCCGCGACCTGCCCGAATTCACGCGATCGGCGGGCCGAGGAACGCAGGCGACGCGCGATCGAGGGACGGTCGCGGCGCAGCGTCGTTCGCCAGTCGGGGCGGATCACGGTCCAGCCCCCCTGGTACGACTTCGCGCGGCGTGCCTGGTCAGGCATTCTGCCGACGATAACAGGGGCCCGCCCGGACACGCAGGCAGGCGCGGCGGCGCACAGCAACGTCTCAGGCGCCCGGTGCCCGGGAACGGACTGCGCGCCGGCCTGCCGAGGCGGTGTTCTACCGTCGTCTGGTGCGCAGTGAATCCCGGCGGTCCACCGTTCCGACCTTCTACGTCATGGACGTCTGGAAGGCCGCGGCCGAACGCGCCCGCACCCACGGCGACGTGCTGGTCCTGGCGGCGGGCCAGCCCTCCACGCCCGCCCCGGTGCCGGTGCGCCGCGCCACCCAGGCGGCCCTCGACGCCGAATTACTCGGCTACACCGAGACTTTCGGCATCCCCGAATTGCGCTCGGCCATCGCGGCCCATCATCGTGACACCTACGGCGTCGAGGTCGAGTCCGACGACGTGGTGATCACGACCGGCTCCTCGGGCGCGTTCACGCTGATCTTCCTGGCCGCATTCGACATCGGCGACACCGTCGTGGTCGCTCGCCCGGGTTACCCGGCCTACCGCAACACCCTCACGGCCCTGGGCTGCCGGGTGATCGAACTCGACTGCGGCTCCCACACCCGGTTCCAGCCGACGGTGGCGATGCTGGAGGAGCTGCCCGAACCGCCCGCCGGCCTGATCGTGGCCAGCCCGGCGAACCCGACCGGCACCATGATCGCCCCGGACGAGCTGGCGGCCCTGGCCCGCTGGTGCGACGAGCACGGCACGCTGCTGATCTCCGACGAGATCTATCACGGCATCGCCTATTCGGGCGTCGACGGCGACACCGAACCGGTGAGCTCGGCGTGGGAGACCTCGCGCGAGTCGGTGGTGATCGGTTCGGTGTCGAAGTATTTCTCGATGACGGGCTGGCGGCTGGGCTGGATGCTGGCACCCGCGCGGCTGCGCCCGGCGCTGCAGCGGCTGGCGTCCAATATGACCGTCTGCCCGCCGGCCATTTCGCAATTCGCGGCGGCGCACGCGTTCGGCCCGGAGGCCAAATCCGAACTGGACGGGCACGTCCGCCGCTATGCCCGCAACCGGTCGTTACTGCTCGAGGGGCTGCCCGCCCTCGGCATCAGCGATCTGGCGCCTGCCGACGGCGCCTTCTACGCGTACGCCGATATCGGTCATCTGAGCCAGGATTCGACGCGCTGGTGCGCGGGTCTGTTGGCGCACACGGGTGTCGCCCTCGCGCCCGGTATCGATTTCGACACCCGTAACGGACACCGCACGGTCCGATTCTCCTTCGCCGGCGCCACCGCGGATATCGAGGAGGCGCTGGTGCGACTCGGCCGATATCTGAGCTGACGCACAGACTTTCCGTACCGGCCCACCGGAGCGCGTGGATGCGGTACAAATGATTCGGGTTGTGATTTCAACCCTTGCTATTTCGAACCGATCCCGGCTGTCCGCTCGGATCGGATCCCGGAAATTTGCGCGGTCCCATGGTCGATTGCACAGCAACGATTCGGCCGGGATTGCACAGACGCACAGATTTGCACAGATCGCACCGATTTGGCACGGATGAACCGATGATGACTGGCACGATGACACGGTGATCACCGCGACGACCCCGAAAGGCGAAAGGCGTCGCCAAGCGTTGGTTGCGGCTGCCGCGGAGTTGCTACTCGAAGGCGGCTTCGATGCCGTGCGCCACCGTTCGGTGGCGACGCGCGCGGATCTGCCCCTGGCATCCACGACCTACTATTTCGAATCCCTCGAGGATCTGATCGCGCGCGCGGTCGAGTTCAGCGGCAATGCCGAACTCGAGTCGATGCGCCGCCGGATCGGCGAGGTCACCCACCGCAAACGCGGCGCCGAGGCGACCGTCGACCTGATCGTGGATCTGATGGTCGGCACCGACGGCCCCGACGAATTCGCCCGCGGGCGGCTGATCGCCCGCTACGAGCGGTCGGTGGCCTCGGCCCGGCATCCGGAACTACGCGAGGTGCAGCTGCGGTTACGCGCCCAGCTCGAGGACCTATTGGCCGATGTGCTGCGCCGATCCGATCGGATGGTGCGCACCGATCAGTTGCGCCGGCTGGTGGCGGTGGTCGACGGTGCGGTGGTCGCCGCGCTGGCCGAATCCGATCCGCAACCGCGCCGGACCGCCCGCGGCGCGCTGCTGGAATTGATCGATGTGATCGCTCCGCCGGTGCCGCAACCGCTGATGGCGCCGCAGACCGTGCCACCGGCCGCGGCGCAGCACCTGCCCGCGGCCATGCCCCAGCAACCGAGCAGGCATCGAACATTAGACTGACTGTTCGTGAGTCTTGTCCCGAACGTCCTCGCCACCCGGTACGCGAGCCCGCAGCTGGTGCAGTTGTGGTCGCCCGAGAACAAGATCGTGCTGGAGCGCCGGCTGTGGCTCGAGGTGCTGCGGGCCCAGACCGAACTCGGCGCCGCCGGTACCGAGGCGGTCACCCCCGAGGTCCTCGAGGATTACGAGCGGGTGCTGGGCGAGGTCGACCTGGCCTCGATCGCCGAACGCGAGCGGATCACCCGCCACGATGTGAAGGCGCGCATCGAGGAGTTCAACGCCCTCGCCGGGCACGAGCAGATCCACAAGGGCATGACCAGCCGGGATCTGACCGAGAACGTGGAGCAGTTGCAGATCCGGCTCTCGCTGGAACACGTCTACGAACACGGCGTCGCGGTCGCCGCGCGGCTGGCGGAGCGGGCCGCCGAGTACCAGTCGCTGGTGATGGCCGGTCGCTCGCACAACGTGGCGGCACAGGCGACCACCCTGGGCAAGCGCTTCGCCGGTGCGGCCGACGAGGTGCTGATCGCCCTGCACCGGGTGCGCGAGCTGATCGACCGGTATCCGCTTCGCGGGATCAAGGGCCCGATGGGCACCGCGCAGGACATGCTCGATCTGTTCGACGGCGACGCCGCCAAACTCGCCCAGCTGGAGCAGAAGGTCGCCGGGCATCTGGGCTTCGCGACCGTGCTGACCAGTGTCGGCCAGGTCTACCCCCGCTCCCTGGACCACGACGTGATCTCCGCGCTGGTCCAATTGGGCGCGGGCCCTTCGTCGTTCGCGCACACGGTGCGGCTGATGGCGGGGCACGAACTGGTCACCGAGGGTTTCCAGCCCGGGCAGGTCGGCAGTTCGGCGATGCCGCACAAGATGAACACCCGCTCCTGCGAGCGCGTCAACGGTCTGCAGGTGGTGCTGCGCGGTTACGGCTCGATGGCGGCCGAACTGGCGGGCGCGCAGTGGAACGAGGGCGATGTGTTCTGTTCCGTGGTGCGCCGGGTCGCGCTGCCCGACGCGTTCTTCGCCATCGACGGCATGATGGAAACCTTCCTGACCGTCCTCGGCGAATTCGGCGCCTACCCGGCCGTGATCGAGCGTGAGCTCAACCGCTACCTGCCCTTCCTGGCCACCACCCGCATTCTGATGGCGGCCGTGCGGGCCGGGGTCGGGCGCGAGAGTGCGCACGAGGTCATCAAGGAGCACGCGGTCGCGGTGGCGCTGGCCATGCGGGAGCAGGGGCGCGAACCGGATCTGCTGGACCGCCTGGCGGCCGACGACCGGATGCCGCTGGACCGGGCCGGACTCGAGGCTGCCCTGGCGGATCGGACGGCGTTCATCGGGGCCGCCGAGGCACAGGTGGGCGATGTGGTGGCGCAGGTGCAGAAGCTGATCGACGCGAATCCCGAGGCCGCCCGCTACACCCCCTCGCCGATTCTGTAACCGCCGCCGGACCGATGGTCGCGGCACCGCAACCGCCCGGCGCCGCCGTTCGCGCGGTGGTCTCGCGCGTGCTCGGCGCCGTGCGAATGGTGCGGCGGCGCAGGCGAAATCGGCGACTAGGGTTGCCGGATATGGACCCCTATACGATCTTCGCCGATATCGTCGCCGGGCGGGCGCCCTCGTCCAAGGTCTACGAGGACGACGACGTTCTCGCCTTCATGGATATCCGTCCCATGACACCCGGTCATCTGCTGGTGATTCCGAAGATTCCGGCGCGCAGCCTGGCCGAACTCGATCCGGCGATCGGCGGCAAGCTCTTTCAGGTCGCGCAGCGTCTGGCGGCCGCGCTGCGGCAGTCCGAGGTGCGTTGTGACGGGGTGAATCTCTTTCTGGCAGACGGTGTTACGGCCGGGCAGGAGGTCTTCCACGTCCATCTGCACGTCATTCCGCGCACGCCCGGCGACGGCTTCGGTCTGCGCAATCGCGCGACGACCCCGCCGCGTGCGGACCTGGACTATCTGGCCGCATCGATCCGGGGCGCGGTCGGGCGGGCACAACCGAATGCCGCAGGCGGACAGGACGGAAAGTGGTGGCTCACCTGAGTCCTGCTGCGGACCGGGTGATTTGCTGAGGAAGCGCCGGAAGGCCGAAAGCTCCGCGCGGCACCACAGTATGCGTTACTTTAAGTAGCAGTTGTGGTGGGTTGACGGAGGTGGGGACATGCGACGTTCATTCGTTGCTGCGGTTGTGCTGGCAGTCGGACTGGGCGTCTTCGGTCCCTGGATGGGCCCACAGCCACGCGCATCGGCGGCGCGGGTGGTCGGGGAAAACGATATGAGCCCGACCCGGACGGCGCTGTTCATCGACTCCCCAGCCGTGGGACGCACCATCCAGGTTCAGGTGCTGCATCCGGCCGGTGGGGGTTCACGGCCCTCCTACTATCTGCTCGACGGGCTCGATCCCGGTGTGCAGCAGAGCACCTGGACCAATGCCACCGATGCCGAACCCTTCTTCCACGGTAAGAACGTCAACGTGGTGCTGCCGATCGGCGGGCAGGCGAGTTACTACACCGACTGGCAGCGCGACGATCCGCACTTCGGCCGCTACCAGTGGGAAACCTTCCTGACGCGCGAACTTCCGCCCATCATCGACGCCACCTTTTCCGGCAACGGCGTGAACGCGGTCGGTGGCCTGTCGATGGGCGGCATCGCGGCGTTCGTCCTGGCCGTTCGCCATCCGGAGTTGTACGAGGCGGTGGCGGGATACAGCGCGTGCCCGGACCTGGGCATCGCGCAGGGGGCGATCATGTTCTCGATCGCCAATCGCGGCGGCAATCCGTTCGATATGTGGGGTGCGCCCGGAAGCCCGGAATGGGGCGCCCACGATCCGGCGCTGCTGGCGAATCGGCTGCGCGGCAAGACCCTCTACCTGTCCACCGGCACCGGAATCCCGGGTCCGCACGAGACCGAGATCAAACCGCAGCTGCCGGAGAACATCGTCCTGGGCGGGCCGATCGAGGCAGGCGTGGACGTCTGCGTCACCGCCTTCGAGCAGCGGCTGCGTGGCATGCGAATCCCGGCCCGGGTCGATCACAGTCCGGTGGGGACGCATTCCTGGTCGTATTGGCAGGACTATCTGCACGCGTCCTGGCCGACAATCGGCGCGGCGATCGGGGCCTGATCGCCGGGGCCCGACGTCCGATCGGCGCGGGACACCCCGCGCGACCGGGCGAGGCCCCGGAGATCAGGTGCGCTGCGTTCAGTGCGGTTGCGCGCCCGGCCGGTTGAATTCGCCGTCCTTCGCGCCGGCGACGAACGCCCGCCATTCGCCGGGAGTGAAGATCAGCGCCGGCCCGTCCGGATTCTTGGCGTCACGCAGCCCGATATTGCCGCTGGCCAGGAAGGCCACCTCGACACCGCCCTCCCCGTCGCCGCTGCGCTGCCAGACCGCCCCGGGTTCGATCTCGCGATTCTTCGCTTCCAACCTGTGCTCCTGCATCGAAGTGATCGCCCGTTGGATCCGTGCGGGCGCTGCCGTCCCCGAGAGTAGGCGGTCGGAAGCCGCCGCACCGGCGTCGTTTCCGAATCCGCGCATACCGGCATGGCCGGGATCACACCGATATGCCGACCTGCGAAATGTGGCATTCGTCTACTCGTCTCGGCAACACCGCTGGTTTACGCCGCAACCTGATCGGAAACCCCATTCACTGTGGCAGTTGGAGGGCGTCGACTGGTCAAGAGACCGAGAGGGCGTGCCCTGCCGCACTGAACGGACGACAAGGATGGAGCACCGCATGGCACCCGTCTTCGACAGTTGCGCGGTGGTGCCCCGGCACCTCACCGTCGAGCAGGCGCACAACATCCTGCACAGTCACAGCAGCTGTCCCACCGACCAATGCCCGCGCCGCAAAGCCGCACTGTTCTTCCTGATGGAATCTCGTCGTTCGGCCCGCGGCAACGGGCGTGACCTGCGCCGGTCCGCACCGCGGACCACCGGCCTGGGGTAACGCGGGCCGAGCTCGCACTCCCGTCCTCGCCGATGCATTCTGTCGGCGGGTGTGGGGGTGCGCGCCCGGAACGGCCTGCCGCGATTACGGTGGTCACCATGGCTCTCGACAGTGGTACCGGAACCATCCAGAACGCCGGCGACGCCGCGGTGGCGGTGACCCCGCCGGTGGCCAAACAGGTCCCGGCCGAACGCGTCCATCACGGTGACACCTTCGTCGATCCCTACGAATGGCTGCGGGACAAGGACGATCCCGAGGTCATAGCCCATCTCGAGGCCGAGAACGCCTATACCGACGCCCAGACCGCGCACTTGGCCCCGCTGCGCGCGCGCATCTTCGACGAGATCAAATCGCGCACCCAGGAGACCGATATGTCGGTCCCGGCGCGGCTGGGCGAGTACTGGTACTACTCGCGCAGTTTCGAAGGCAAGCAGTACGGCGTGCACTGCCGCTGCCCGATCACCGATGTCGACGACTGGACCCCGCCGCAACTCGACGTCGATATCGAGATTCCCGGTGAGGAGATTCTGCTCGACAGCAACGTGCTGGCCGAGGGGCACGATTTCTTCGCCCTCGGCGCCTATTCGATCAGTCACGACGGCACGCTGCTGGCGTACTCCACCGATACCGTCGGTGACGAGCGATATGTGCTGCGGTTCAAGGATTTACGCAGCGGCGAGCTGCTCGGCGACGAAATTCCGGGCACCGCGCCGGGGGCGACCTGGTCGCTGGACGGAACCCACGTGTTCTATCAGACCGTCGACGAATCGTGGCGGCCCGACACCGTATGGCGCCACCGCCTCGGCACCGCGCAGTCCGACGACGTCAAGGTGTTCCACGAGCCCGACGAGCGCTACTGGGTCAGCATCGGCGCCACCCGCTCCGAGAAGTACCTGATGATCTGGGTCGGGTCGAAGATCACCACCGAGGGCTGGATCCTCGAATCCGACGATCCCGAGGGCGAATTCCGGGTGCTGCTGCCGCGCCGCGAGGGTGTGGAGTATTCGGCCGAACATGCGGTGATCGGCGGGCAGGACCGGCTGCTGATCCTGCACAACGACGTGGTCGACGGTGTGAAGGCCGAGAATTTCGTGCTCACCGAGGCGCCGGTGGACGATCCGGCCGCGATGACCATGCTGATCGGTCATCGCGACGATGTGCGGCTCGAGGACGTCGACTGCTTCCGCGACCATCTCGTCCTCTCGTATCGGCGCGAGGCCCTGCCGCGAGTCGCGGTGTGGCCGTTGACTTCCGACGGCTACGGCGAGCTGCGCGAATTGGAATTCGGCCTGGAACTGTTCTCCGCCGGCGTGGGCTCCAACCCGGAATGGGCGCAGCCGACGCTGCGGCTGGGCGTGACCTCGTTCATCACCCCGATGCAGGTCTTCGACTACGTGCCCGTCACCGGGGAACTGATGCTGCGCAAACAGCAGCAGGTGCTCGGCGGCTATGACCCGGACGACTATGTGCAGCACCGGGATTGGGCGACCGCGGCCGACGGCACCCGGATTCCGATCTCGGTGGTGCGCCGCCGCGACAGCGAGGGTGCGGACCCGAAGCCGTTGCTGCTCTACGGGTACGGCTCCTACGAGGCCAGTATCGATCCGGGTTTCTCGGTGTCGCGGCTGTCGTTGCTCGACCGCGGCATGGCGTTCGCGGTCGCGCATGTGCGCGGCGGTGGCGAGATGGGGCGGCTGTGGTACGAGAACGGCAAGACGCTCACCAAGCAGAACACCTTCACCGACTTCGTCTCCTGCGCACGGCATCTCGTCGATACCGGCGTCACCACGCCGCAGGTGCTGGTGGCCGACGGTGGCAGTGCGGGCGGGCTGCTGATGGGTGCGGTGGCCAATCTGGCGCCCGACCTGTTCGCGGGCATCCTCGCCAATGTGCCGTTCGTGGATCCGCTCACCTCGATTCTGGACCCGTCGCTGCCGCTGACGGTCATCGAATGGGACGAGTGGGGTAATCCGCTGGAGGATCCGGAGGTCTACGCCTATATGAAGTCCTATTCGCCGTACGAGAACGTGGCGGCCGTGGACTATCCGGCGATCCTGGCGATCACCAGCCTCAACGACACCCGCGTGCTCTACGTCGAGCCCGCGAAGTGGGTCGCCGCGCTGCGGGCCACGAAGACCGGTGATTCCCAGCTCCTGCTGAAGACCGAGATGAGCGCCGGGCACGGTGGCGTCAGCGGCCGCTACGAGAAGTGGAAGGAAGTCGCCTTCGAATACGCCTGGGTGCTCGATCGGGTCGGGCTCGGCGAGGTCGGCTGACGGTTGCCGGTTGCCGGATCGTGCGGCCGGGTGGTCGCTCCGGGAATTCGTCGGGGCGTCACTTCGGCTGCACGGGGCCGACACCTGCCGCGCGCACAGTGGAGGCATGAGCGGCAACGACCGGGGGTTCGGGCAGCTGATCGTCTCGGTGTCGGGTATTCGCGACACCACACTGGAACAGGCGCGCGCCTTCGCCGCGGAGATGGACGGCCGCGGGGTACGGCTGTCGCTGCTGGTGGCGCCGCGGTTGAAGGGGAAATACCGGCTCACCGAGGATCGGCGCACCCAGCAGTGGCTGCGGGACCGCCGCGCCGCGGGTGACGCGATCGTGCTGCACGGCTACGACCAGGCCGCGACCAAACGCCGCCGCGCAGAATTCGCCGCGCTGCCCAAGCACGAGGCGCGCCTGCGCCTCACCGCCGCCGACCGGGTGATGGAGCAGATCGGCCTGCGCACCCGGCTGTTCGCCGCCCCGCGCTGGACGGCCTCCGAGGGCGCCGTCGCCGCCCTGCCCGAGGTCGGCTTCCGCCTGGCGCTGGGATTGACCGCCATCCACGACCTGGAACGGGACACGGCACAGCGCTGCTGGGTGCACGGCGTCGGTGAGGGTTTCCGGGCCGAACCGTGGTGGTGCCACGCACTGATCATGAGCGCGGCCCGCATCGCGCGACGCGGGGGAACGCTGCGACTGGCCGTCTCGGCGGCGCAACTGTCCCGGCCCGGTCCCCATCAGGCCATGCTCGACGCGGTCGATCTGGCGCTGTTCCACGAGGCGGTTCCGGACGTCTACCGGTGGGAACCGTACGCCATGCCGCATGCGGCATGAGCGCGCTCGACATCAGCGAATCTGCGCCGGGTCCTCTCCGGCCGCGCGCAGCATGTCCCGCACCTCGGTGACGATAGTCCGGTCCGATACCGCGGCCGTGGCGTCGTGGGTGAAGCCGCCCGCCTCCTTGCGGGTCAGCGAGGTGGACAGCGGATGCTTCTTCAGCTGATCGACGCAGCGGTCGATATCGGCCAGCAGCAGATCGGCCATATCGTGGGTGAAGCCGTGCCGGACGACCGCCCGCATGATCGTCTCGTCCTGCCGGTCGGCCGGTAGCGGATAGGCGGCGATCAGCCAGCCGCGCGAGCGCAGGCGTTCGGACAGGTCGTACAGATTGAAGCCGGGATCTTCGCGCAGCCGCCACGACACCGCGCTGATTCCCCGCGTGGGCGTGCCGTCGTGGATCATCTCGAACAATCCGGTCTCGGTGAGGCCGTGGGCCAGATGTTCGGCGACCCGGTAGATGGCCGATTGCAGCCGGGTATAGCCGGTGCGGCCGAGCCGGATGAAGTCGTAGTACTGGGTGATGGCCTGGCCGCCGGGGCGGGAGAAATTCAGGTTGAAGGTGGCCATACTGCCGCCGAGGTAGTCGACGTTGAACACCAGCTCGTCCGGGAGGTCGGCGGCCGTGCGCCAGAGCGCCCAGCCGGCGCCGAGCGGAGCCAGGCCGGTTTTGTGCCCGGAGGCGTTGATCGACTTCACCCGCTCGAGCCGGAAGTCCCAGACCAGGTCCGGCGCCGTGAACGGGGCGAGGAATCCGCCGCTGGCGGCGTCGACGTGCAGGGGGATGTCCAGGCCGGTGCCGGCCTGCAGGTCGTCGAGGGCCGCGCTCATCGCGGCGACGTCCTCGAACAGTCCGGTGAAGGTCTGACCCATCGTCGCGACGACCATGATCGTATTCGAATCGCAGTGTGCGGCAATATCGTCCGGCTCGAGCGTATAGCGGTCCCCCCGCAGCGGCACCTGCCGGATCTCGACGTCGAAATAGCGCGCGAACTTCTCCCAGCACACCTGCACCGGACCGCAGACGAAATTGGGGACGCCCTGCCCGCCGTTCTTGCGCCAGCGCGTCTTCGCGGCCAGCCCGCCGAGCATCGCCGCCTCACTGGACCCGATGGTGGAGGTGCCGCGCGTCGAGCCGGGATCGGGACAGTGCCACAGGTCCGCGACCATGCGTACGCACCGGCGCTCGAGCTCGGCGGTCTGCGGATACTCGTCCTTGTCGACGATGTTCTTGGCCAGGCTCTGCGCCATCAGCCGGCGAGCGTGATCGTCGATCCAGGTGGTGCAGAAGGTGGCCAGATTCATCCGCGACACACCGTCGAGCATCAGCTCGTCGTGCACGATCTGATAGGCCTCCGGGGCCGGCATCTCGCGATGTGGGAAGTGGGTCTTGGGTGCGCCGCGATCCAGATCGGGCATCGCGAACAGGTCGTCGGATTCCGATGATGCAGACATCTCGTCCTCTCCGGTGGTCGGATCGCGGTCGAGCTCTCCTTCATCATGCCCGCTGCGGTGGCGGGTCGGCCATGAACCGCAGGGAGAAATCGGGCGAATTCCGTCCCGCGCCGCGCCCGACGCCGATGCGGCCGGTCCCGGAAAGAGGGTTAGGTTGGGTGAATGACCGACGATTCTCGGACGGCGGCCCTGCGCGAACAGGTGCGGGCGCTGATGCCGCAGGCGAAAGCCGATCTGGCCCAGTTGGTTTCGTATCGGTCCGTGGCCGATGCGCGGCAGTTTCCGCCGGAAGAATGTCATCGGGCGGCGCGATGGGTCGCCGACGCCTTCGCCGACCTCGGTCTCACCGAAGTCGGCCTGCACGAGACGCCCGACGGCAGCGAGGCGGTCGTGGCCCGGTACCCGGCTCCGGCCGGAGCCCCCACGGTGCTGCTGTACAGCCATTACGACGTGCAGCCGCCGGTGGACGAGGCGACCTGGGAGACTCCGGTGTGGGAGCTCACCGAACGCGACGGCCGGTGGTACGGGCGCGGCGCGGCCGACTGCAAGGGCAATATCGTCGTCCACCTGACCGCTCTGCGGGCACTGCGGAACACGCTGGGAGACAAGGGTTATCCGGTCGGCATCACGCTGGTCTGCGAGGGCTCGGAGGAACAGGGCACCGGCGGTCTGGAGGAGTTCGTTCCGCAGCACGCGGACCTGCTGCGCGCCGACGCGCTGCTGATCGGTGACTGCGGCAACTTCGCGGCGGGCCTGCCGACCTTCACCCAGACCCTGCGCGGAAACGTGAATGTGCTCGTCACGGTCGAAACCCTGTCCGGCCCATTGCATTCCGGCATGTTCGGCGGGGCGGCCCCGGATGCCGTCGCCGCGCTGATCCGGCTGCTCGCGACGCTGCGGGACGAACACGGGAACACGACGGTCGCCGGGTTGCCGGCCGATCAGGTCTGGGACGGCGCGCAATATCCGGTCGAGCAGTTCCGGGTCGATGCCGGCATCCTCGACGGCGTGCAGGTGCTGGGCAGCGGCACCATCTCGGACATGCTCTGGGCTCGGCCGGCGTTGACCGTGCTGGGTATCGATGTCCCGCCGGTGGTGGGGTCGGCGGCGGCCGTCCAGCCCAGCGCGCGGGCCCGGTTGAATCTGCGGATCCCGCCCGGGGTCGATCCGGCTCCGGCCCTGAAAGCCCTTACCGCACATATCGAATCGCATACGCCGTGGGGTGCGCGCGTCCGGGTCGAGACGGAGGGCACCGGGGCGCCGTTCCGATCCGGCACCGGCGGCCCGGCGCGGTTGGCGATGGAGGACGCCTTCGCCGCCGCGTACGGACGCACCGCCACCATGCAGGGACAGGGCGGCTCGATTCCGCTGTGCAATGTCTTCGCCGAGGCCTATCCCGACGCCGAGATCATGCTGCTCGGCGTCGAGGAGCCGAAATGCCTGATCCACGCCCCGAACGAAAGTGTCGACCCCAGCGAGATCGAGCACGTGGCGCTGGCGGAGGCGTTGTTCCTGTCCTCGTATTCGCGGTGAGGGGCGCGCTCCTCGGTGAGGGCGTGGCTTCGCGGTGCGCGCCCGCTAGAAGGTCTTGTTGTCCTCCGGCTCGATGAGCGCGAATTCGGTATCGGCCGGGCGCATTTCGGACAGGCGGCCGAAGTAGATGCCCTGCGCCTCCGGCGCGATGATGCCGTAGTGGATCGGGACGGCGGTGCGCGGCGCCACGGCGCGCAGATAGTCCACCGCTTCGCTGATCTTCATCCACGGCGCGACCGCGGGCACCGCCAGCACCCCGACCGATACCGGCGGCACCCACAGCGAATCGCCCGGGTGGACGAACTGCGCCGGATCGTCGGCGCTGCCGAGCTGGAAGACGGTGTTGTCGACGACCGGCAGCTCCGGATGGATCACCGCGTGCTTGCCGCCGCCACCGGTGATCTGCAGATCGCCGATGGTGACGATATTGCCCGCGTGCACGGCCTGCCACGGTTCACCGCGCTGCTGTGCGGTCTGCGGATCGCTGAGCAGGCGGGCGCTCGGATTCGAGTCGACCAGGGCCTCGATCCGGTTCGGATCGATGTGGTCGGGGTGCTGATGGGTGATCGCGATCGCGTCGAGTCCCGTGATGCCTTCGAATCCGTGCGAGAAAGTGCCCGGATCGAACAGGATCTTCGCGCCGTTCAATTCGACGAGGACGCAGGAATGACCGAAGTGGGCGATGCGCATGAGATCACGCTATCGCCTCCGGCCGCAGCGGGGACCCGGACGCGGCAGCCTGCGTAACCACGGAGGGCCACGCGGAGGCCGGCCGACAGGCGCTGTGACGTCTCTCGCAGGTGCCGCGGCCCGGCGGGGCGCCCGCGAGCAGCCCCGATTAAGCTGTTGTGGTAATCCCCCACCAGCTTGAGGAGCAACGCGTGGCACGAGTTGTGGTCGAGGTGATGCCGAAGGCCGAGATCCTGGATCCGCAGGGTCAGGCCATCGCCGGCGCGCTCGGACGCCTGGGTTTCCCGGGTGTGTCGGATGTGCGGCAGGGCAAGCGGTTCGAACTCGACATCGACGACAGCGTCAGCGATGCGGAGCTCGAGAAGATCGCCGAGGCCCTGCTCGCCAACACGGTGATCGAGGACTGGAAAGTGGTGCGGCTGCCGTGACCAGCTCTGCGCGAATCGGTGTCATCACCTTCCCCGGCACGCTCGACGACGTCGACGCGGCGCGCGCGGTCCGGTTGGCCGGCGCCGAAGCGGTGAGCCTGTGGCACGCCGACGCGGACCTCAAGGGTGTCGACGCGGTGGTGGTGCCGGGTGGATTCTCCTACGGCGACTATCTGCGCGCCGGTGCCATCGCCCGGTTCGCGCCCGTGATGGGCAAGGTCGTCGAGGCCGCCGGTAAGGGTATGCCGGTGCTTGGCATCTGCAACGGCTTCCAGGTGCTGTGCGAGGCCGGACTGCTGCCGGGTGCGCTGACCCGCAACGAGGGCCTGCACTTCGTCTGCCGCGATCAGTGGCTGCGGGTGGAGTCCACCGCGACCGCGTGGTCCTCGCGCTACGAAGCGGGTGCGCAGATCCTGGTCCCGGTGAAGAACGCCGAGGGCCGCTACCAGGCCTCACAGGCTGTGCTCGACGAACTCGAGGGTGAGGGCCGGGTGGTCTTCCGCTACGTGGGCGGCAATCCCAACGGTTCGCAGCGCGATATCGCCGGCATCGCCTCCCCGAACGGCCGCGTCGTCGGTCTCATGCCGCACCCCGAACACGCCACCGAACCGCTGACCGGTCCGAGTGACGACGGGCTGGGGATCTTCCTGTCGGTACTCGACAGCCTCGTCACCACCGCCTGATCGGCCGTCATCACGGCCTGATCGGCCTGTCGCTCAGGGGATCACGACCGCGGCGATGATCGGCGCCGGGGCATCGGCCCAGCGTCGGCCGGTGTCACGCGGTGTGATGCCGTGGTCGGTCCAGGCGGACAGCAACTGCGCGACCTTGGTGTGCATGGTGGTGCGCAGGCGATCGAAGGAGTTGTCCGGCACGTCGTCGACCTCCCCGAGCAGCAGCCACCACGCCCAGGCGACCGCACCGGCATTGGCGACGAAGTCAGGCAGCACCGGAACACCGCGGGCGGCGAGCATGGCCTCCGCCTCCGGTGTGGTGGCGGCGTTGGCCGCCTCGACGACGACGCGGGCGCGCACGTCGAAGGAATTGTCCGGCGTGATCGCGTACGAAATGGCCGCCGGTACCAGGATGTCGACATCGGCGGACAGCACCGCGGTGCGCGGCAGCTGCTCGACATCCGCCGGCAACCGGGAGCGGTCGATCTCGCCGTAGTCGTCGCGCAATTCCAGCAAAGCCGGGATATCGAGTCCGCCCGCCCGGTACAGGGCGCCGGCGGCATCGGCCACCATGGTTACGCGCATGCCCGCCTCGTGCAGGTAGTAGGCCGCCGCGCCGCCCATCGTGCCGACTCCCTGAATCGCGACCGTGGTCTCGGCCGGCATCCGGCCCCACGAGACGGCCGTGGCGAGGCACGCGTGCGCGACGCCGTAACCGCCGATCACATCGCCCAGCAGGAAACCGCCCTCGACCGCCGCGTTCAGTCCGTCGCGGACCCGTTCCAGGGTGGCGGCCGGATCCGCGGCGCGGCGGATCGCGGCGTGATAACTCTGCCCCAGGCCCAGCTTCTCGAAGACCTCGTCGATCAGATGCTGCGGGACCCCCAGGTCCTCCGCGGTCACCCAGTGCGCGTCGATCCACGGGCGCATGGCCTCGCAGAATCGCTCCAGCACCTCGATGGCACGCGGATCCTTCGGATCGAAGTCGATGCCGCCCTTCGCGCCGCCGATCGGCAGGTCGAAGGTGGCGGTCTTGGCGGCCATTCCGCGCGCCAGATCCTCCACCTCGCTCAGCGTGCAGCCGGCCCGCATGCGGGTGCCGCCGGTGGCCAGGCCGCCGCGCAGCGTGTGGACGACGAGATAGCCGACGGCGCCGGTATCCGAATCGGTCCACTGCAGCCGCATATACGGCTCGGGGCGGCGGATCGCGGGGGTGACCGGAACGGTCGCGGGCACCGGCGGGACGGTCGGTGCGGTGTCTTCGGCCGGGTTGTGGATCGTCGTCACGGCGAACTCTCCTTCGCGTTCGGATGGCCGACCACCATCCGCGGGGGAACGACGAGTCGCACGACGATCGGCGTCCGGACCTCGTCGTCCCGGCTGGTGATTCGCTGTCACCAGCCTGCGTCCTGCCCGGTCACACGTCTATTTACGGTTCGTTCACGGCTGTGTTCAGTGTTTCTGCACAGCGGTCCGCACAGCGTTGCCGGCCGCGCGTACGGTTTCCGCGCAGCGCTTACGCTCGATGCCATGGACCTGTCGCTGCCTCGCCTGCGCATGCTGCGCGAGCTGCATCGGCGCGGCACGATCACCGCGGCCGCGGGTGCGCTGCACTACACCGCCTCGGCGGTGTCGCAACAGCTGGCTCAGTTGGAGCGCGACGTGGGGCTGCGGCTGTTCGAGCGGCGCGGGCGCCGGCTGCAACTCACCGATCGCGGAGTTCTGCTCGCCGAGCACGCCGAGGAGATCCTCGCCTCGGTGGAGCGGGCGACCCAGGCGCTCGAGGAGTCCGGTGAGTCGGTGTCGGCGACGCTCACCGCCGGAGTGTGGGCCTCGGTCGCCTCGGGGCTGCTGCCCGACGCGCTCACCGCGCTCGCCCGCGCCCATCCGGGCATTCTGGTGCGGACCAGGGAACTCGCACCGGAGGCGACGGCTGCCGCGGTTCGCGACGGGACCCTCGACCTGTCGTTCGTCCTCGACTACTCGAATTACCCGATGACCTGGGACCGCGGTCTGGAACGTGCCGTGATCGCGGTCGAACGGCTCTACGCGGCGGTGCCGGCCGGAGCGGTGCCGGCGCCGACGGTGACGCTGGCCGATCTGACGGAACATCCGTGGATCCTCGCGCCCGCTCGCTCCCATTTCGGTCACGCGGTCCGGCTGGCCTTCCAGTCCGGCGGGGTCGAACCACGCATCGACCACGAAGTGGAGGAGCAGTCGACCGCGATGGCGCTGGTCGCGGCCGGACTGGGTGTCACGCTGGTCTCGGATCTGGGGCTGGCGCTGCGGCCGCCGGGCGTGGATATCGTCGGGCTCGGCGAGGGGCTCACCCGGACCGTCTCGCTGGCTTATCGCACCAATACGGCACGCCGGGCGGCGCTGCTGTTCGTCGTGAACGCGGTCCGGGCCGCCGCCGTCGACAAGGGGCTCGGTCCGGAGCGACCGTTGCTCGCCGCGCCGGGACCGGAAACCGTTGCGCCACCGAATGATTCGGCCGAAGTCACGCACAAGGGGCTCGGGCTAGACTGAGCCGCGCGAGGTGCCGGTACCGCGGCGTCAGTACAAGGTGTCCAGTATCCGCAGGTCCACGCCCTCTGCCCGGGCGATCAGGCTGGGCGGGCGGACCACGTGATTGTCGCGGTACATCCGCGCTCCCGACGGCGTCTCCAGCACCACGCCGTCCTCGAGCGCGGCCCGCATCCGCGGCACCTCGAGGGAGCCGACCGCATGGGCCATCGCCCGCAGCGTATGCAGCGCCTCGTAGGCAGTGTTGCCGAAATAGGTGAGCTTCGGCGCGAAGCGGCCGTGCATGCGGTGATAGCGCGCCTGCCGGTCGGGATCGGCGTTCACATCGGGGAACAGACTGGAGGCGACATAGAGATCGGTGTTGGCGCCGGGGCCGGCGGCGAGCAGGAGTTGTTCGTCGACGACCGGGCTGACCCGCAGTTGCCTCCCGGCCCGGCCTATCGCGGTGAACTGCTGGTTGAACCGGACCGCGTCCATCCCGACCAGCAACATCACGATGCCGTCGACCCGGTCCAGGCACGGATCGGTGAGGATCGAGCCGAAGTCCCGGGTCCCCAGCGGCACATAGCGCTCGTAGTGGACGGCGTCGCGGTACGCGGCACGGACGTCGCGGCCGGTGGCCACCGGCCAGATGTAGTCGTTGCCGATGATCGCCCAGCGGCGGGTGCCGAATTCCCGGGACAACCACCGCATGGCCGGCAGGATGTGGCCGCTGGGCGCCTCGCCGATCATCACCACCTCGGCCGGTTCGTTCGGCAGCTCCTCGTAGACGTTGGCGAACAGGTACGGAACCCGCCCGCCCGTGACCCGGGCAACCGCCTGGCGGACCGCCGAGATGTGCCAGCCGGTGATGGCGTCGACCATTCCGGTGGCCAGCAGCGCCGAGACCTCGTCGGCCACTTCGGCCGGACTGCGGCCGCCGTCGATGGTCGTCACCCGTACCTGCCGGCCCAGAATTCCTGTGCCGCTGTTGATTTCTTTCGCAGCCAAGGAAATCGCCGCTTCACAGGACGGCGCGACAATTCCGACGGGGCCCTGCAGGGGGACGATATTCAGGACCTCGACCACTTCGTCCGGGCTCTCGCCGAAGGAGAACATTCGGTACCCTTCTTCGTATCCGAGCGAAATGATGGGGCGGAAAATATGTCGACCATTGTAAGTGGCGTCGCCACGCTGCACGGGGCGCTGCGAGCTGCGGAACGCGGTTGGCTCCGCCACCTCGACGCGGCACTGTGTGCCAGGCAGCTGACCGCCGACCAGTGGGCCATGCTGTCGAATCTGTCCGACCGCTCCGGCATCACCATGAGCGAGCTGGCGGTTCGTGCCCAGCTACCGCCCTCGTCGGCCACCCGCCACGCCGACGCCCTGGCCGAACGTGGCCTGATCTTTCGAATTGCGGCCGAGGACGACCGCCGCCGCATTCTCATCGGTTTGACCCATCGCGGCAAGGATCTCGTGGATTCGGTGCGCGAGCAGGAGTCGCTCGCCGAAGAGGAATTGCGTAAACGACTCGGCGCGCGAAATCACGCGGAATTGCTGCGGCTGCTCGAGTTGATGGTCGAGACCCAGTCGGATTGATCCGGTTCGGAACGCGGCCGCCGACTCGGCGATAATCCGGCAATTCCGGCAGCCGATAGGATCGCCGGTATGTCGGTCTCCACCACCGCGACGGCCTCCGGGCTGTGCGCCTTCGTCGATGCCTCGCCGTCCCCGTTTCACGTATGCCGCACGGTGGCAGCCGAATTGACGGCCCACGGATTCACCGAACTGCCCGAGGCCCGGCCGTGGGCCGAGGCGGCGGAGACGAACGGGGGCGTGGGCCGCTACTTCGTGATCCGCGGCGGATCGCTGGTCGCCTGGGCCGCGACGACCACCGATCCGGCGGGTGCGTTCCGGGTGGTCGGCGCGCACACCGACAGCCCGAATCTGCGTGTCAAACAGCATCCCGATCTGGCCGTCGCGGGCTGGCAGTTGATCGGCCTGGAACCCTACGGCGGCGCCTGGCTCAATTCCTGGCTGGACCGTGATCTCGGCATCTCGGGCCGGCTCACCGTGCGCGAGGGCGACGCACTGGGCCAGCGGCTGGTCCGCATCGACGATCCGCTGGTCCGGGTGCCGCAACTGGCCATCCACCTGTCCGAGGATCGGCGCGGGGTGACGCTGGATCCGCAACGCCACGTCAACGGCATCTGGGGATTGGGGGAGCGGCCGCGCTCGTTCATCGCCTACGTCGCCGCGCAGGCCGGCGTCCGCGCCGACGACGTGCTCGGGTGGGAACTGATGACCCACGACCTGGAACCGAGCCGGGTGGTCGGCCGCGACCAGGATCTGGTGAGTGCGCCGCGGCTGGACAACCAGGCCACCTGCTATGCCGGATTGCAGGCGTTCCTGACCGCCGCGGACCGGGCCGGCGGCATCACCCCGGTGCTGGCGATGTTCGATCACGAGGAGGTCGGCAGCCAATCCGACCGCGGCGCCCAATCGGATCTGCTGCCCGCGATCCTGGAGCGAATCGTGCTCGCCCGCGGCGGTGGCCGCGCGGATTACCTTGCAGCACTGGCAGGTTCGATCTGTGCCTCCGGTGATATGGCCCATGCCACCCACCCCAACTATCCGGACCGGCACGAGCCCTCGCATCGCATCGAGGTCGGCGGCGGCCCGGTGCTGAAGGTGAATCAGAATCTGCGCTACGCCACCGATGCGGTCGGTGCCGGAGCCTTCGCCTTGGCATGTTCGCAGGCCGGGGTGCCACTGCAGCGGTACGTGCATCGCGCGGATCTGCCGTGCGGTTCCACCATCGGCCCGATGACCGCGGCGCGCACCGGCATGCCGACCGTCGACGTGGGCGCACCACAGCTGGCGATGCATTCGGCGCGCGAACTGATGGGCGCCGCGGACGTGGCCTCCTATTCGGCGGCGCTCGCGGCGTTCCTCACACCGCTCGGGCGGTAGGCGATCGCCGCGATCACCAGAGCGGCGAAGGTCACCAGCACATAGCTGCTGCCGATGATCTGCTGCCACCACGCCCAGCGGAGTTCGCGGTCGGCGTTGTGTGGCAGCACCCACTGCGGCCCGACCATGAACAGCACGGTGATCGCGGCGGTGATCGCGATCCACATCCGCCGCCGCCGAGCCGCGCGTCCCGGCGTATCCGGGGCGTCCGCGGCCGGCATCCGGGCGATCAGGTCGCCCGCGACCAGCAGGGCGGGGGCGACCCACACCCAGTGGTGCGACCACGAGACCGGCGAGACCAGCAGGACCGCCGCCGAGTTCACCAGCAGCGCCGACACCTGGTGACCGGCGTCGAGCAGCCGTTTCATCCACAGGGCGGCGAGTCCGATCGCGATGAGCGACAGCCCGATCCAGACAGCCGTCGCGGCGCCGTCGGAGACGCCCAGGCGGAATGCGAACCCCTTGAGCGACTGGTTGCCCGCGTACTGCGGCGGCCCGATGCGACCGGTATCGATCAGCGTGTGGAACCAGTATTCGGTGGAATCGTGCGGGAACAGCAGGTATGCCAGCGCGATCGCGCCGATCGCCGAGCCGATGAGGGTGAGGCACGCGCGCCAGTCCCGGCGCAGCAGGAAGTAGAGCAGGTAGCCGGCCGGAATCAGCTTCACCGCCACCGTGATTCCGATCAGCATGCCGCGGGGCCAGAACGGCTTGCGGACCAGTGCGTCCAGCGCGACGGCCGCCATCAGGATCAGATTGATCTGGCCGAAGTTGTAGGTCTGGCGCACCGGCTCGGACAGGCCGAGCACGGCCAGCGCCCCGATCAGCAGGATCACCCGGGTGGACCGGTCCATCTCCGGCCGGATCCGGACCAGCACCAGCCACAACGTGACCGCGAGACTCGCCATCGAGGTGAGCAGCACCAGCCATTGGGCGACGGCGAGCGGCATCAGCGCGAGCGGCGCGAAGAACAGTGCGGCCAGCGGCGGATAGGTGAACGGCAGCCCGATGCCGTAGACCTTGGGCATCGGCCCGTACAGGTCGCCGCCGTCGAGCCACGTGCGGGCGCCGTTGCGGTAGACCTGGAGATCGATGTAGCCGGTCCAGATGTGGGCGGCCCAGGAGACGATCGCCGAGACGACGAACAGGGCGATCGCGATCAGGAGTAGCCGTCGCTGCCGAGTCGTCAGCCCCCCGGTGGACCGCGCGGACGACGTGGTCGCGGGCAGTTCGTCCGGATCTGCGACCCTGGATCGATCGTTCACCGGCTCAGCGTACCGGTGAACAGGTGCTGCCTGGTCGGGCTGGGTTTGCCCTCCATTAGACTGGCCTGGATTCCCCATCCGCGTGCATTCCGTCTCTCACTCCAGCGTCGGAGCTCGTAGCTGCACGTTTGCCCGGCCGAAAGGACCTAGGTAGCCCACCGTGACTGTCCACGTCGACACCGTCAGCGCCGCCGCAGCCACCCCGGATACCCCGCAGCCGTACAAGGAGCTGGGTCTCAAGGACGACGAATACGCGCGCATCCGCGACATTCTGGGCCGCCGCCCCACCGATGCCGAGCTGGCGATGTACTCGGTGATGTGGAGCGAACACTGCTCCTACAAATCCTCGAAGGTGCACCTGCGCTACTTCGGCCAGACCACCACCGACGAGATGCGCGCATCCATGCTGGCCGGTATCGGCGAGAACGCGGGCGTGGTGGACATCGGCGACGGCTGGGCGGTCACCTTCAAGGTGGAAAGCCACAACCATCCCTCCTACGTCGAGCCGTACCAGGGCGCGGCCACCGGCGTCGGCGGCATCGTGCGCGACATCATGGCGATGGGCGCGCGGCCGATCGCGGTGATGGACCAGTTGCGCTTCGGCGCGGCCGACCATCCCGACACCCGGCGAGTGGTCGACGGCGTGGTGCGCGGTGTCGGCGGCTACGGCAACTCCCTCGGCCTGCCCAACGTCGGCGGCGAAACCGTCTTCGACGCCTCCTATCAGGGCAATCCGCTGGTTAACGCGCTGTGCGCGGGCGTGATGCGGGTGGAGGACCTGCACCTGGCCTTCGCCTCCGGAACCGGCAACAAGATCGTGCTGTTCGGCGCGCGGACCGGGCTGGACGGTATCGGCGGCGTGTCGGTGCTGGCCTCGGACACCTTCTCGGGTGACGAATCCGGTTCCGGCCGTAAGAAACTGCCCAGCGTGCAGGTGGGCGACCCGTTCGCCGAGAAGGTGCTCATCGAGTGCTGTCTCGAGCTGTACCACGCCGGACTGGTGGTCGGCATCCAGGACCTCGGCGGTGCCGGACTGTCCTGTGCGACATCGGAATTGGCGGCGGCCGGCGACGGCGGAATGCGCATCGACCTGGACAAGGTGCCGCTGCGCGCGGCGAATATGACACCGGCGGAAGTGCTTTCGAGCGAATCGCAGGAACGCATGTGCGCGGTGGTGACGCCCGACAACGTCGAGGCGTTCATGGCCGTCTGCCACAAGTGGGATGTGCTGGCCACCGTGATCGGCGAGGTCACCGACGGCGACCGCCTGGTGGTGAAGTGGCACGGCGAAACCGTGGTGGACGTGCCGCCGCGCACCGTCGCGCACGAAGGCCCCGTCTACGAGCGGCCCGTGCGGCGTCCCGAGGAGCAGGACGCGCTGGTCGCCGACACCGCCGCCGGGCTGGCCCGGCCGAAGTCCGGTGACGAGCTGCGGGCCACGCTGCTGAAGATGATCTCCAGCCCACAGCTGTGCAGCCGCAAGTGGATCGTCGAGCAGTACGACCGCTACGTGCGCGGCAACACGGTGCTGGCCGAACATGCCGACGCGGGCGTGATCCGCATCGACGAGGAGTCCGGCCGCGGCATCGCCCTGGCCACCGACGCCTCGGGCCGCTACACCAAACTCGACCCCTACACCGGCGCGCAGCTGGCGCTGGCCGAGGCCTACCGCAACGTCGCCAGCACCGGCGCGACGCCCAAGGCCGTCACCAACTGCCTCAACTTCGGTTCCCCCGAGGATCCGGGCGTGATGTGGCAGTTCCAGCAGGCCGTGCGCGGCCTCGCGGACGGCTGTGTGGCCCTGGGCATTCCGGTCACCGGCGGTAACGTCAGCTTCTACAACCAGACCGGGCAGACCGCGATCCTGCCGACCCCGGTGGTCGGCGTGCTCGGCGTCATCGACGATGTGCACCGGCGCATCCCGACCGGATTCGGTACCGAGCCCGGAGAGACGCTGATCCTGCTCGGCGAGACCCGTGACGAATTCGACGGATCCATCTGGTCGCAGGTCGAGCACGATCACCTGGGCGGTGTGCCGCCGCGGGTGGACTTCGCCCGCGAGCAGTTGCTCGCCGAGGTGCTGACCGCCGGCTCGCGCGACGGAATGATCAGCGCCGCACACGATCTCAGCGAGGGCGGCCTGGCCCAGGCGGTGGTCGAAGGAGCGCTGGCCGGTGAAACCGGTGTGCGCATCCTGCTGCCCGAGGGGGACGATCCGTTCGTCACGCTGTTCTCGGAATCGGCCGGGCGCGTCCTGGTCGCGGTCCCGCGGTCGGAGGAAACGCGTTTCACCAAGATGTGCACCGCGCGCGAACTGCCGTGGGTGCGCATCGGCGTGGTGGATCAGGGCTCGGACTCGGTCGAGGTGCAGGGCCAGTTCTCGATCACGATGGACGAACTGCGCACCGCCCACGAGGGCACGCTGCCCGCGCTGTTCGGCGCCACCGCGGAGTGAGCCGAGGCGGACCGCGGCCGCACCCGGAGCGCCGCGGTCCGCTCACACCCGGAACGGATCGTGTTCGGCCATCAGCTTTTCCACGCGGGCCTCGTCGATGCGCTGATGGACGCGCGCGGACTCGAACTGGTCGCGGATCACCTTGGCAAGGGTGAAGGCGCTCGAGACCATGAACAGCGTTGTCAGCAACAGGAATCCGCGCTGCCAGATATCCAGCGGCAGATAGACGATGCCCACGGTGGCGGCGACGAAACTGACGCCGAAGGCGATCGCGGCCTGGGCCAGGAAGGCGGGGCTGCTCTTCGGCTGGGTGGGAGTGCTCATATCGTCGAGTCTGCGGTCCCGGGCCGCGGGGAACGTGCGTAGAACTACTCGAGTACCCCGGGTAATTCCCGCTGTAGGCGTTGTTTGCCTCACGTGGCGAGGTCCCCGATTTCGGCACGCCGACCGCCATACTTGACGGGTGCTCGATACCGCCGAGACTCTCACAACGCTGCGTACGCGCGGCGTTGTGGTCTATCGGCGGGGCCTGCGGCTGCTGCGCCGGCTCGAGGACGACATCATCGCCCTCAACTACGTCGGCCTGGTCACCGCGACAGTGTTTTTCGCCTGGTCGGTGACGCCGTCACTGCTGCCGCGCGACTGGTTGTTCCAAGGTCTGATCAGTGGTCTGAATGCCGCCATCGGTTACGGCGTGGGCTGTCTGCTGGAGTGGGGCTTTCGCAGACTGATCCGGCCGCGTTTGCGTTTTCGCGCACCGTCGCTGCGGATTCGCTATGCGGTGAAGGTGACGATCCTGACGATCTGCCTGCTGACCGCGATCTACATGCTCGTCCTCTCCGCCGACTGGCAACGGCAGATCTACGGCCTGATGGATATGGAAGGCACCACGCGCGCCGCCTATCTGCGCACCGGTGGGCTCAGCGTCGCGGTGGCCGCGCTGGTGGTGGCGATCTACCGGACGGTGCGATGGATCGTGCGGTTCTTCGCCCGTCTGCTCAGCCGCTGGGTGCGGGTGCCGCCGCAACTGGCCCCGAGCGTCGGCGCGATCGTGCTGGCCGTGGTGGCGGTGCTGCTGTTCAACGGTGTGTTGTCGGAGGCCTTCTTCACCGTCGCCAACTCGGCGTTCAGCGTGCGCAACGACAAGATGACGCCGTACGCCGTGCAGCCGACCGAACCCGAGCGCTCCGGCAGCCCCGCGTCCCTGGCCAAATGGGACACGCTCGGGTCGGAGGGCCGGTGGTTCGTCTCGCACGGACCCGATGCCTTCCGCATCGCCGCGGTGACGGGAAAGCCCGCGCGCGAACCGGTTCGGGTCTACGTCGGTCTCGGATCGGCGGCCGAGGGACAGACCCAGGAACAGCTCGCGGTCGCCGAACTCGAACGCACGCACGCCTTCGACCGCAAGGTGCTGGTGATCGTCACCACCACCGGAACCGGATGGGTGAATTCCACGACCGCGGGCGCGCTCGAATACATGTACGGCGGTGACACCGCGATCCTCGCCTCGCAGTACTCGTATCTGCCGAGTGTGCTGTCGTTCCTCGCGGACCGGCAGAAGGTCGCGGTGGCGGGGAAGAAGATGTTCGACGCGGTCTACGCCGCCTGGTCGGCGCGACCGGCGCAGTCGAGGCCGAAGCTGCTGGTGTACGGGGAAAGCCTGGGTTCGCAGGGCTCGGAGGCGGCGTTCGACGGCCTGGCCGATCTGCGCGCCGAGGTCGACGGCGCGCTCTGGGTGGGCCCGCCGAATTCCAATCGGCTGTGGAAACAGTTCGTCGAGCGTCGCGACCCCGGCACCCGCGAGGTGGAACCGATCTACGCCGACGGTCTCGTGGTCCGATTCGCTTCCACCGCAGCGGATCTGACGAAACCGTCACCGGAATGGCGGCGTCCGCGCATCGCCTACCTGCAGCATCCCTCCGACCCCATCGTCTGGTGGTCACCGGATCTGATCTTCTCCCAACCGGATTGGCTCTCCGAGCCGCGTGGCTCCGACGTGTCCACGCAGATGCGCTGGTGGCCGCTGGTCACCTTCTGGCAGGTCGCCGCCGATCTGACCAATGCCCAAGGGGTCAGCGACGGGCACGGCCACAACTACGGCACCCTCGTCCTCGACGGCTGGGCCGCGGTACTGCCGCCTCCGGACTGGAATCCGCAACTGCAGGAGAACATCCGGACGCAGCTGGAACTGTCGGAAGCGTTCGAACGCGCGGTGAAATGAGCACAGTGACGAAAACCTCGCGCTACGGCCGGAACGCGCACTCGCGAGGTGCGGGTCGGTGAACATCCGAAGCGTGGCGCGCACCCTATCGGCGTCGTGCATCGCCCTGATGTGGAGCAATCGCGTGCTGCCGAGGCTGGGGTCGGGCATACGGGGTCGCACGGTCGCCGACGCCGCGTTCGCGACCGGGTATGCCGCGGTATTCGACGGCCGGCCGGAGTGGCTTTCTCGACGCGGTTGGGCTTGGGGCGCAGCGGCATTCGGTGCGATCGGTACTGCTTACGGTGTCGGGCTCGCCGTACCGGGGATCCGGGATCGAATGGCGGAGTTCGCCGAGCGCGAGCCGGAGGTGAGTACGGCCGAATGGGTCGGCATCCACATTCCGGTGGGCACCGTCTACAGCGAGGAGCTGATCTTCCGGGGGACGCTGGACCGGCTCTTCGACGACGCGGGGTACTTGCGGACGTATGGCGGCGCAGTGGTTTTCGGCCTGTGGCACATTCATCCGGCACGGTCCGCGGGTGACAGCATCCCAGCCACTGTCGCCTTCACCGCCGCGGGCGGGCTGCTCTTCTCCTGGCTGCGTCGCCGCACGGGCAGTGCGACGGCACCGGCGCTCGTTCACCTCGGCCTGAATGCCGGTGGCGCGCTGGCGCCGCGAGTGGCGGTGGCGCTGCGTGACCGGCGCATCGGCCGGGGTGTATCGCACCGCTGAGTCCGTTCGGCTCGCTACGCTCGGTGGAATGGCGCGACGTTCGGCTGTGGACCCCGCTCAGGTGCGTGATTCGGTGGCGGCGCTCGGCGCGTGGCTGCGCGACGAGTCGGCGGCCCAGCCGGCACGGTCCGAGCTCGCGGCGGCCGTGCGCGGGACCGCGCGGAGTCTGGCCGCCGCGGCGCCGGGCGCCTCGGTGGAGGTGCGGGTGCCGCCCTTCGTGGCGGTGCAATGTATCGAGGGGCCGCGGCACACCCGGGGGACGCCGCCGAATGTGGTGGAGACCGACCCGCGGACGTGGTTGCTGCTCGCGACCGGACTGCTGGATTTCGGCGCCGCGGTGGATTCGGGGGCGTTGAGCGCCTCCGGAATCCGGGCGGGGGAGTTGGCCCGCTGGCTGCCGCTGGTCGCGCTGTGACCTAGGCCGGGGCGGGCTCGGTACGATTGATCGGCTTGCGCTCCAACCCTTTTCGGTCGTAGAAGCGCGTTACGACCACGCCGAGCACCACACCGATCGTGAGGCCGAGCACGGTCATCCAGAAGCCGCGGGTGAAACCGGCCGCGCCGTTGCCGTCGAAATACAGCAGCGAACGCACCGCCAGGAACACCTGGTGCATGGGTTCGAAGGTGGCCAGCCAGCCGAGGTACTTCGGTGTCGCCTCGATCGGAACCGTGCCGCCCGAGGACGGCAGGCCCAGCACGATGAACAGGATCATGTTCACCAGCAGTCCGGCCGAACCGATCGCGGCGAGGATGGAGATACCGGTGAAGCCGACCGCGATGATCGCGAGCACCCCGTAGAGGTACAGCCCCAGCGGATTGTCCAGCGGCATTCCCAATGCCGCGCCGATGCCGAGCAGGATCGCGGAGACCACGACCGCGGCCACCGCCATGACCGCCCATTTGATCAGGAGCGTGCGAAGTCTCGAGACGGGTGTGGCGGGATAGTGCACGTACCACGGCCCGTATTCGGTCGGTATGAAGCCGAGGGCCGAGTCGATCATGGTGTGCACGATCATCGCGCCGAGCATGCCCGCCATCAGCAACAGCAGTGCGTAGAAGAACGCCGTCAGCCCCTGGCCGGAACCGCCGGGCAGGGGATGGAACTCCTGCACCAGGATCTGCAGCGGTTGCGCGAGGGTGAGGCGGGTCGCACCGGACAATTCGGGGGCCGGTGGGCCGCCCGGCGCCGGGGTGAGCTGAGTCCGCACCTGCTCGGTGAGCTGCTGTCCCACCTTCTCGTTGATCTGGGGCAGCGCCTGATCCCCGAAACGCACCACGATCTGCGTGGCGTAGGTGCCCGACCGCGGATTGGTCAGCAAGGTGATGATCGGCCGCTCGATATCGCCCGGTATGACACTGCCCACACCCAGGATCCCGAGTCGCTTACTGAAATCGCTGGGGATGACGACGGTGCCGTAGACCTGGCCGTTCTGCATCTGCTGCTGGGCCTCCGGCAGCCCCAGTACGCGCAGATCGATCTGGTCGGCGGGCACAGCCGCACGCAGCCCGTCGGCGACCTGATCGCCGAAGTTCACGTGTTTCTGCTGGCCGGGCGCGCCGAGCGTCTCACCCACATCCTGGTTGACCAGGGCGATCGGGAAGTCGTGCAGATTCCGCTGGGGGTCGACGACATAGTCGAGATACAGCAGGCCCAACAACGCCGCCACCACTGAGACGACCGCCACAGGGAACATCCATCGAAACGGAATAAGCCGCCGTAGATTTCGACTTTGTACTGCGGTGTCGATACTCGCCACGGACGAACCGTAGCAGCAAACAGCTCGCCACCCGGAGGATCCGGACGTGGGTTTCGCGCGGATGACCCGTAGAATGATGAGTGCCCCCCGCCCGACTAACAGGGAGCAAACGGTGACCCACGCCGATCTGTCGATCCCGAAGACCGCCGCAGGCCTAAACTCCTCCGCAGTCGACGAGCCTGAGAACGAACCCCGCGAGGAGTGTGGCGTCTTCGGCGTCTGGGCTCCGGGCGAGGATGTGGCCAAGCTCACGTACTACGGCTTGTACGCACTGCAGCACCGCGGCCAGGAGGCCGCCGGTATCGCGGTCGCGGACGGCTCGCAGGTACTGGTGTTCAAGGATCTGGGCCTCGTCTCGCAGGTCTTCGACGAACAGACGCTGGCGGCGATGCCGGGGCATATCGCCATCGGGCACTGCCGGTACTCCACCACCGGTTCCACCATCTGGGAGAACGCTCAGCCGATCTTCCGCACCACGGCCGTCGGCACCGGACTTGCGTTGGGACACAACGGAAATCTGGTCAACACCGCCGAGCTGGCGACGCGGGCCCGGGAATTGGGCCTGATCAACGGCCGCCTGCCGGGCAGTGCGATCACCGCCACGTCGGATTCGGATGTGATGACCGCGCTGCTGGCCCATGCCGCGGCCGACAAGAGCATCGAGCAGGCGGCCATGGAGTTGCTGCCCACGCTGCGCGGCGCCTTCTGCCTGACCTTCATGGACGAGCACACCCTCTACGCGGCGCGGGATCCGCAGGGTGTGCGGCCGCTGTGCCTGGGCCGCCTCGACCGCGGCTGGGTGGTTGCCAGCGAGACCGCCGCGCTCGACATCGTGGGCGCCTCGTTCGTCCGGGAGATCGAGCCCGGCGAACTGCTGGCGATCGACGCCGACGGAGTTCGTTCGCTGCGGTTCGCCAACCCCGAACCCAAGGGTTGTGTCTTCGAATACGTCTATCTGGCTCGGCCGGATTCGACGATCGCCGGTCGCTCGGTGCACGCCACCCGGGTCGACATCGGCCGCCGGCTGGCCGCCGAACATCCCGTCGAGGCCGATCTGGTGATTCCGGTCCCGGAGTCCGGAACGCCGGCCGCGGTCGGTTACGCCCAGGGCTCCGGCGTGCCGTACGGCCAGGGCCTGATGAAGAACGCCTACGTGGGCCGCACCTTCATCCAGCCCAGCCAGACCATCCGCCAGCTCGGTATCCGGCTCAAGCTCAACCCACTGCGCGAGGTGATTCGCGGGAAGCGGTTGATCGTGGTCGACGACTCGATCGTGCGCGGCAACACCCAGCGCGCGCTGATCCGGATGCTGCGCGAGGCCGGGGCGCTGGAGATCCACGTGCGCATCGCCTCCCCGCCGGTGAAGTGGCCGTGCTTCTACGGCATCGACTTCGCCTCGCCGGCCGAGTTGATCGCCAACGGCGCGGGGCCGGAAATGGCCGAGGGGTCACAGGATTCGGAAGCGGCGATGGTCGAAAGCGTGCGACGTTCCATCGGCGCCGACAGCCTCGGCTATATCTCGCTCGAGGGCATGATCGCGGCCACCGAGCAGCCGCGCACCCGCCTGTGCTGTGCCTGCTTCGACGGCAAGTACCCGATCCCGCTGCCCGATGAAGCTGCCGTCGGCAAGAACGTCCTCGAAGGAATTCTCTCCGGTAAGCCGGAATCTGAACTCCTGGGCGAGAATGCCAACGCGAGCGCGCTGAGCCGCCCCTGAGCGTCACGCGTGACGTCGTGGCCGGGCCGCTCGTCGTGGCGGTCCGGCATGTGTCATCGAAGATCGAGTCGACTTGGGGCGCACGCACATTCGGTGCCGAACAGGTTCGAGAACCTACAGGCTCGGTGACGTGCTGGGCGGTGTGAGCAATCCGCCGAGCATCATCAGAATGCACTGCTCGGCCTCGGCGCCGGCCGCATCCGGATCGTCGGCGTGCGCGACGATCATGCCCGCCTCGGTGATCGCGGCCAGAATCAATTGGGCCAGGGTCCGGACCGGGACCGCGGGCGCGAGGCCGGACTCGACGGCCAATTCCAGCTGATTGGTGATCAGCCCGAGGCCGTGGCGCGCTTCCATCTCACGCCAGCCCTGCCAGCCGAGTACCGCAGGGCCGTCGGACATGGCGATCCGGACCGTTTCCGGGCGGCGGCTGATCATGAGGAAGGTGTGCAGGCCGGTCGCCATCGCGGCCAGCAGATCGGTCGGGTCGGGCAGGGTGTCGATCGCATGCCGGACCTCCTCGGTGTTGTCCGCCTCGAGCTGTTCCAGTACCGCGATGAACAGGCCGCGCTTGTCGCCGTAGTGATGATGCAGCGCGCCGCGGGTGACACCGGCCGCGGCGACGATCTCCTCCGCCGACACCGCGGAATATCCGCGTTCGGCGAACAGCCGCCGCCCGACCGACTCGAGACTCGCCCGCGTCGCGCGTGATCTGTCCTCCTGGCTACGGCGTGGCATGCAGCCGAGTGAACTCCACGATCAACTGGCTGAGCAACTCGGGCTGGTCCTCCGAGATGAAGGTGAGTGAATCCTCGATCGTGTGCAACGTGGCATCAGGCAGATCGTGTGCCAGCCGCTGCGCGAAATCGAGCCGGAACACCTTGTCCTCGGGGGCCCAGGCCAGCAGCACCGGCAGATCCCACTCGCCGAAAGTGCGTGCGGCCGCGAGGGTATGGCGCTTGTGGATATCGCGCAGGAACCGGCGCAGATCGGCGCGGATGGCTGCGGAATTGCGGCTCGGCAGCAGGTAGGAATCCGCGATCTCGTGCGGCAGCGGCTCTTTGGTGACCAACCCGTAGGCGAGGGGCAGCCGCTGCGCCGGCCGGAAGCGCAGGCTCTGCAGAATCGCGGTGAGCAGGCCGGGTACGCGCGAGAGCCGCGGCAGCGGAGTGAACGGTTGCGGGAAGAACTTCTCGTAGGCGTCGCAGTTGGTGAACACCACGCGCCCGACCCGGCTGCGATCGCGCGAGAGCATGATCTGCGTGATCGCCCCGCCGGTGTCGTTGGCCACCAGGGTGACGTCGGTGAGGTCGAGTTCCCGCAGGAACGCGGCGATCAGATCGGCCGCGCCGGTCGGGGTGAGGTCGGCGGCCGGCATCGGCTCCGAGTGCGAGCCGAACGGCCAGTCCGGGGTGAGGCAGCGATGCCCGGCGGCGGCGACGTCCGGTACCACCTTGCGCCACAGATCGGCGTTGACGAGCAGGCCGTGGACGAAGACGACCGGCGAGCCGGAACCGGTGTCGTGATAGCGGATGCGGCCGCCCGGCACGGCGACGTGTCGAATCGGGCCGAGGCTGGTGCTGATTCCCATGACATGCCTTCCGGAGTGGGTGTGATGTGTTCCAGAGTTACCTACATACCGTATGTATGTCAATGGTGGATGTGACGGTAGCCTCGAATCCGTACGTGCAGCCCAATACCGGTGCAGTCTCGTTATCCGGCTCCGGTAGCGTGATCAGGCATCTGTCCGCCGATTCGGTTTGGAGCTTTCCCGAACAATGACTGAGCAGACCCCGAGTGGTGCCGGTGTGAACGACACCGGCGCCGACGAGGCCCAATCCGGAGGCGCGTCCTATGCCGCCGCCGGTGTCGACATCGAGGCCGGCGACCGCGCAGTCGAGTTGTTCGCGCCGCTGGCCAAGAAGGCCAGCCGGCCCGAGGTGCAGGGCGGTCTGGGCGGTTTCGCCGGATTGTTCGCGCTCAAGGGCGGCTACCGGGAACCGCTGCTGGCCGCCTCCACCGACGGTGTGGGCACCAAGATCGCGGTCGCGCAGGCGCTGGACAAGCACGACACGGTCGGCCTGGACCTGGTCGCCATGGTCGTCGACGATCTGGTCGTCTGTGGCGCGGAACCGCTGTTCCTGCAGGACTACATCGCGGTCGGCAAGGTGGTCCCGGAGCGGGTCGCGCAGATCGTCTCCGGTATCGCCGAGGGCTGCATCCAGGCCGGATGTGCGCTGCTGGGCGGCGAGACGGCCGAGCATCCGGGCATGATGGGCGCCGACGACTACGACATCTCCGCGACCGGCGTCGGCGTCGTGGAAGCGGACGAGGTGCTGGGCCCGGATCGGGTCCGGCCCGGCGACGTCGTCATCGCGATGGGCTCCTCGGGCCTGCATTCCAACGGCTACAGCCTGGCGCGCCGGGTGCTGCTCGACATCGATCGGATGGCGCTCACCGGGCACGTCGAGGAATTCGGCCGCACCCTGGGCGAAGAGTTGCTGGAACCTACCAAGATCTATGCCAAGGATTGTCTGGCGCTGATCGCGGAGACCGATGTGCGCACCTTCGCCCACGTCACCGGCGGCGGGCTGGCGAACAATCTGGCCCGCGTGCTGCCGGCCGGGCTGGTCGCCGAAATCGACCGTGGCACCTGGAATCCCGCGCCGATCTTCAAACTGATCGCGCAGCGCGGCCGGGTCGAGCGGGCGGAGATGGAGAAGACCTTCAACATGGGCGTCGGCATGGTCGCCGTCGTCGCCCCCGAGGATGCCGATCGTGCGCTCGCGGTGCTGACCGCGCGGCATATCGAATGCTGGACCTTGGGATCGGTCAAGAAGGCCAAGGATGCCGATGCCGCGCGCGTGGCGCTGGTCGGGGAACATCCGAGGTTCTGAGCGGACACATCGACGCCTCCTCGCACGGTTCGGGCGGGGAGGCGTTGTCGTCTCGGGAGGCGTCGTGTCGGGGGTCGCTAACGACGCGCTCACGGGTTGCCCACGGCACCACTCCGGGGCGCTCGGACGGCGAAGCGTCTACCGTGCGCGACGGTGGAAATCGGAGCAATCCGAACTTGGGTAATGCCGCCCTGGGTATCGGTGATACCTGCGGCGGCAACCCGTACTACGAGCCCTCATCGAGGTGGGGATCGGTCGATCTATCGGCCGAAACGCTGCCGACGTGCGAAGGGGGAGGCCCCTCAGGCCTCCCCCTGCATACGTCGATCCGAGTCAGCGGCGCCAGTCGTCGTAGTCCTCATCTTCCTCCCAGCGCTTGAGCGATTCGTCCGAATCGTGCTCTTCGGACAGCACACCGCTCCGCCGGGGGGAGTGCCCCGACAGCTCGCGCTGAAGGCTCGCGAAGTCGGTCGACGGCGAGCTGTACTTCAGCTCGCGTGCAACCTTGGTCTGCTTTGCCTTAGCCCGGCCACGGCCCATGGCTGACCCCCTCGCGTCACTGCGGGGCGGCCTGGGGTGGTTGGCGGCCCCGTTCGAATTAATAATCTTCCTGACAGACACTTTAGCGTGTGTCAGGCGGTCGCGCTTCCAGGAGTCGGTGAAGACTCCGGAACATCCACCGTTCGCGGGGCCGTCGAGCGGGGGTTCGCCGAAATGGTGAGCTTCTACACCGCCCCCGGGATTGCCCGGATGATGCCGACCCGGGCCCCGCCGCCCAGGACCGGCGGCCCGGCGAGCGCGGCGTGGGCCTCGGTCCACTCGACCCCCATACGCTGGAGAATCGCCTGCGTCAGCGGCATCCGGGCCCGGTCGTGGCCGTCATCGATCTTATAGGCGAAGGCGCGGCCGTCCGGCAGCGCGCCCGCGTGCACACCGTCCGCTCCGATCTTGCAGACCAGTCCGGGGGTCGCCCGCATGGTCTCGAGATCGGGGGCGCCCGTGCCCGAAATCACTCGCGGGTGGTGGCGAATCGCATCCGCGACCCGGCGTTCCGGCGATCCGGGGGCCGCGGTGGCGAGGCCGGCGTAGGCACGGGCGAGATTGATCAGCGAGACCGGGACGATCGGCAGGCCGCAGCCGTCGATGCCGAGGTCGGTCTCGGGTTCGCCGGTGATCTCGGCGATCGTCGCCGTGACCGCCTGCTGCAGCGGATGGGAGGGGTCGAGATATCCGATGGTCGGCCAGCCGTTGATCACACAGGTCGCCAGCATCGCGGCATGTTTGCCCGAGCAGTTCATGTAGATCTTGCGAGGGGCCGAGTGCCGGTCGCGCGCCAGTGCCTCGGCGCGGGCCTGTTCGCCCATCGGCAGATCCGGCGGGCATTCCAGACCGTTCTCGTCGAAACCGAAGCGGTCCAGCAGCCGCCGCACCAGCGCCAGATGGTCGGGTTCGCCGAAATGCGAGGCGGTGGCGATGGCGAGTTCGGCCTCGTCCACCGGCTCGAAACCGTTGCGCAGCAAGGTGATCGCTTGCATGGGCTTATTGGTCGACCGCGGGAAGATCGGCAGATGCACCTCGCCCCGGGCCAGCGACGGTTCCCCGTCGGGTTCGATGATCACCACCGACCCGCGGTGCACGCATTCGCGGAATCCGGAGCGGACCACTTCCACCAGCTCTACGCTCACGGCCGATCTCCTCGTCCGGCGGTTCCGCACGCCGTCGCGGCCGGTATCGGCTGCGCCCCGCCGGCCGGCGCGGGGTCCGGCAGCGCCCCGTTCGATGCAACGGTGGATGCTTCCGCGCCCGCCGCCCTGTCCGGCACTGCCGCGGCGCGAATCTCCTCGTGGAGTTCGGTGTTGCGCGTCCGGTTGGCGGCCCGCCGCGCATGCCGGGCGATCTGCATGCGCACGTCTTCGGAGATCGTCGGTTCGGCGGCCAGCAGATGTTCCAGCCGTGCCGGATCGTGTCCGGTGAACAGGTCGCGCACCGTGATGCCGTGCTCGGGGATGTGGTCCACGTGCACCCGGTCGCCCGCGCCGATCGTGCCCTCGGTCAGCACTCGCAGATAGGCGCCGGTATCGGCCTGCAGCGTGAAGCGCTTGACCCACTGCTTCTCGCCCGACCAGTGCCCGAAGGTCGCGCAGGGCACGCGCGGTGCGCTGACCTCGAGCAGCGTGTCGCCGACGCGCCAGCGTTCACCGATCACGGCATCGCTGACGGGCAGCCCGGACACCCGCAGATTCTCGCCGAACCAGCCGGGCGCAAGCGTGCGGCCCAGCTGCTCGCCCCACTGCCGCGCGTCCTCGTCGGCGTAGGCGTAGACGGCCTGGTGGACGCCGCCGTGATGTTTCGTATCGCAGACGCGGTCACCGGCCAGTCCCAGCGCCCGGACCGCCACCCTGTCGGCGACCGGGCGTTTGTCGATCGCGGTCCGGCCGACCCGGCTCACCTTCGCGGGCACCGCGAGTTCGGCATGGAGCACACAGACCGCGAGTACGTGGCCGATCGCGCCGATTTCCCGGGGCGCTGCGGGCGCGCTCACCGGCCGCGCAACTTGTCCACGGCGAGCCGGCCGGCCTGCGGCTCGTCATCGGACGGGATCGAATCCGGATCGATGGCGGCGGCCATCGGACCGGCCTCCAGCCGGGTGTCGGCGGGGATGGCGCGTTTGACCAGCGCGAGTGCGATCGGCCCGAGTTCGTAATGGTCGATCACCGTGCCGAGGCGGCCGACCGCGCGGCCCCCGGCGGTCACCGCGTCGCCGGCCGCGGGCCGGGCATCGGCGGAGCCGTCCAGATGCAACAGCACCAGATGCCGCGGCGGTTTACCGAGATTGTGGACGCGGGCGACGGTTTCCTGTCCGCGGTAGCAACCCTTGTTCAGATGGACCGCGCCGAATTCGTCCGGGCCGCCGATCCAGTGGGCCTCGTGCGGAATGGTCCGATCGTCGGTGTCGAGGCCGATGCGCGGCCGCAACGCCGCCACCCGCAGCGCCTCGAAGGCCCACAGCCCGGCCGGTTCGGCGCCGGCCGCGGTCAGCGCCGACCACAGTTCGCTCAGCCGGTCGCGCGGCACGACCAGGTCGTAGGAATCCTCGGTGGGCCACGGCATGCGACGCAGGAATCCGCCGCCGGGCAGGGCGACCGCGCCGTACACCTCCGGCAGCGCGGCGACGCCCAGCGTCTCGGTCAGCTCGCGCACCCGCGGCCCGAGCAGGCTCAGGACCGCGTGGTCCGGTGCGGCCTCGGGTTTCGCGGCGGCCCAGAAGACCATCTTCTGCAGGAAGTCGAGCAGTGCGGGGCCACGATCGCCTTCGGTGTCGATCCACACCGTGCCGTCGAGTTCGGTCAGCACGAAGTGGTGCTGGACGCGGCCGTTGAGGTCCAGATCCAGGTTCTCGGCGGACCGGCCGTCGCTCAACTCGGCGATGTGCTGGCTGGAAATCGTGTGCAGCCAGCTCAGCCGTTCGGCGCCGGTGATCCTCGCCACGAAACGGTGGGAACGGTCCACGAGGGCCACGCGCTGGGCCGCGGCACGCTGTTCCCCGAAGGGATCGCCGTAATGCCAGGCGACCGCGGCATCGGGACTTTCGGGCGGGCCGGGCACGGCCCCTGGGAGACCGAGCAGTGGACTGGGGGCGGCAACCACGGACACGTTTTCCACAATAGGCGGTCGCGCCGACCCGCGCCGCGCCACAGGTTGCCGCAGGTATGCGGTGAGTGTGCCGTGGATATGCCTGTGGGCGCGGGGCTCGCCCGGGCGTTGCCCGACGATTGCGTACCCACGCCTGGAGCGCTCGATTCGCCTAGGCTGCCACGCATGGTGGATCGAGTTCTGGTGACACTCGACGGTACCGTCCGGAATCCGGACGAGCCGTTGCTCTACGCGGACGATATCGGCACGTTGCGCGGCGACGGCGTCTTCGAGACGGTGCTGGTGCGAGACGGTAAAGCGAGTGCACTGGAATTACATCTGGCTCGGCTACGCCGTTCGGCCCAGGCACTCGACCTGCCCGACCCGGATGTCGCCCAGTGGCGCAGCGCCGTGGAGTCGGCGGTCAAGGAATGGGGATCCGACCGCGAGGGCGTGCTGCGCATGATCGTGACGCGGGGCCGCGACGGCGCCGAGTCCCAGCGCGTCGGTTCGGGCGAACTGTCCGGCCCGGCACCGGATCTCACCGGCTACGTGCTCGTGAGCCCGGTCGCCGAGCGGGTGAGTAAGGCTCGCGCCGAAGGCATCTCGGTGATCACTCTCACTCGGGGCATCTCCACCGAACTCGCGACCACCGCCCCGTGGCTCCTGCTGGGTGCCAAGACGCTCTCCTATGCGACGAATATGGCGGCGCTGCGGTTCGCGGCCCGCCAGGACGCCGACGACGTGATCTTCACCAGCACCGAGCACCGCGTGCTGGAGGGGCCGCGCTCGACGGTCGTGATCCAGCGCGACAAGCAGTTGCTCACCCCGCCCGCGCGCGACGGCGTGCTGCCCGGCATCACCGAGCGCGCCTTGTTCGCCGAGGCGGGCAAGGCCGGCTGGGACTGCAGCTACAAGTCGCTGTTCACGGCGGATCTCGTTACCGCCGACAGTGTTTGGCTACTGTCGAGCATCACGCTGGCCGCGCGGGTGGCGACACTGGACGGGCTGCGGATGTCGGCACCGGACTGTGCCGAAGAAATCACGGATCTGGTGAATCGCGGGATCGAACGAGCCTGGAATATCGCCGACTGGACCTGATTCGACCGCGGTGTCGGAGCGTCGAAAGCGGAACCCGTTACCGCGCAGCAATAATTGTTGGAATGTCGTGACGTAGGACTCGTTGATCCACGGCTGTACCGGCGTAGGCTCTACTACGACATGTCGTAGTACGTGTGGATGTCCCGCATGACACAGGAGGCCGCCGGATGGATGTCGTCGACGTCTCACGTTGGCAGTTCGGGATCACGACCGTCTATCACTTCATCTTCGTACCGCTCACCATCGGCCTCGCGCCCATGGTCGCCGGGATGCAGACCGCATGGGTGATCACGGGTAAGGATCACTGGTACCGGCTGACGAAGTTTTTCGGCAAATTGTTCATGATCAACTTCGCGCTCGGTGTCGCCACCGGCATCGTGCAGGAGTTCCAGTTCGGCATGAACTGGAGCGAATACTCCCGCTTCGTCGGCGACGTATTCGGCGCCCCGCTGGCCATGGAGGGCCTGGCCGCGTTCTTCCTGGAATCGACCTTCCTGGGTCTGTGGATCTTCGGCTGGTCGCGGCTGCCCAAACTGGTGCACCTGGCCACCATCTGGCTGGTCGCGATCGGCGTGAACGCCTCGGCCTTCTTCATCATCGCCGCCAACTCGTTCATGCAGCATCCGGTCGGCGCCCGCTACAACCCCGAATCCGGCCGCGCCGAACTGCAGAGCATCGGCGCACTGCTGACCAACAACACCGCGCTGGCGGCCTTCCCGCACGTCGTGGCGGGTGCGTTCCTCACCGCCGGCACCTTCGTAGCCGGTATCGGCGGCTGGTGGATGGTTCGCAACGCCCGCTCGGGCCATCCGGAGCTGCTGGAAGAGGCGCGCGGTATGTGGCGGCCCGCCGCCCGCGCCGGGATGTGGGTGATCGTGATCGCCGGCATCGCACTGGTATTCACCGGTGACATCCAGGGCAAGCTGATGTTCAAACAGCAGCCGATGAAGATGGCCTCGGCGGAATCGTTGTGCCACACCGAAACCGATCCCGACTTCTCGATACTCACCGTCGGCACCCACAACAACTGTGACAGCATCACCCGCGTCCTCGAGGTGCCCGGCGTGCTGCCTTACCTCGCCGAAGGCAGGTTCAGCGGCGTGACGCTGCAGGGCGTCAAGGACCTGCAGGCGAGCTACAACGAAAAATTCGGCCCGGGTGACTATCGGCCGAATCTGTTCGTCACCTACTGGACCTTCCGCGCCATGATCGGCTGGGCAGTGGGTTCGGCGGCCATCGCGCTGCTGGGCTTCTGGATGACCCGGCGCGGACGGATCCCGGATCAGCCGTGGTTCAAATGGCTGAGCCTGATCTGCATTCCGACGCCGTTCCTGGCCAACAGCGCGGGCTGGGTCTTCACCGAGATGGGCCGCCAGCCCTGGGTGGTCGCACCGAATCCGACCGGGAACCCGGCCATCCGGATGACCGTGCAGCAAGCTGTCTCCGGGCATACCGCAGGCACCGTGCTGGCCTCGCTGATCGTCTTCACGCTCGTGTACGGCGCACTTGCCGTCGTGTGGTTCTTCCTCATGCGGCGCTATGTGATCGAGGGGCCCGAACAGCCACCCGCGGAGACGGAAACGTCTGCGGTCGAGAAGCTTTCGTTCGCGTACTGAGGAGCCGAGGATGAGTCTGCCCGAATTCTGGTTCTTGCTGATCGGTGTCCTGTTCACCGGCTACTTCGTGCTCGAGGGCTTCGATTTCGGCGTCGGGATACTGATGCCGATCATCGGCCGCGGCGACGAAACGCGAAAGCGCGCCGTACTCAACACGATCGGACCGGTCTGGGACGGCAACGAAGTGTGGCTGATCACCGCGGGCGGCGCGATGTTCGCGGCCTTCCCGGAGTGGTATGCCAGCCTGTTCTCCGGGTTCTACGTGGCACTGCTGCTGATCCTGGTGGCGTTGATCGTGCGCGCGGTGGCGATCGAATGGCGCGGCAAGATCCACGATCCGCGCTGGTACAAATGGTGCGACGCCGCGATCGTCTTCGGTTCCTGGGTGCCCGCGCTGGCCTGGGGACTGGCCTTCGCGAATATCGTGCACGGAACGCAGCTCAACGCGCAGCGGCGGATCGAGGGCGGTCTGCTCGGCCTGATCAACCCCTACGGGCTGCTCGGCGCCCTGACGCTGCTGCTGTTGTTCATCCTGCACGGTGCGGTGTTCATCGCCTTGAAGACCGGCGGCGATATTCGCGACAGCGCCGAGCGGACCGCCCGGGTGATCTGGTTGCCGGCCACCGTGGTCGCCGCCGCGTTCGCGCTGTGGACCCAGCTCGCGCACGGCCAGGGCTGGACCTGGATCCCGTTGGGCGTGGCGGTATTCGGCCTCCTGCTCGCCGGTGGTGCGGTGCTGCGGCATCGCGACGGCTGGGCGTTCACCGGCACCGCCGTCACCGTGGTCGCCGCGATCGTGCTGCTGTTCGGTGCGCTGTTCCCGTACGTGCTGCCGTCCACCATCGACGCCGCCTACGGGCTGACCGTCGACGGCCGGATGGTCGACGGGCATCCCACCGTCAGCGCCTCCTCCACGCATTACACGCTGGTGGTGATGAGCTGGGTCGCGGTGGTGCTGACTCCGGTCGTGCTGATCTACCAGGGCTGGACGTACTGGGTCTTCCGCAAGCGCATCACCGTCGAGCAGATCCCGGCGCCGATCGGCCTGTCGATGCGCAGCGGCGCGCGGTAGGTCCACGATGGCCCGTCCCGTCGATCCCCGGCTGTGGCGCCATGCCCGCTCGGCCCGCCGATATCTGATCATCAGCGTGGGACTGTCGCTGGTGATCACGGCGGGCATCGTGGTCGCGGCGCTGATGCTGGCCCGGATCGCGGCGGGCGTGATCACCGATCCCGGGCAGCGCACGATCGGCGCGTGGACCACCGAGCTGGCGATTCTGGCGGCGGCGATCGCGGTGCGGACGGTGGCGAGCTGGTGGCAGTCGCGGCTGGCGCATCGAGCCGGCGCACAGGTCGTCGCGGAGTTGGAGAATTCCGTCCTGGCCGCCGGAGCCGCACTGCCGCCGCGGGAGCTGGATCGGCGGCGAACCGAACTGGCGGTGGTGGTCGGCGACGGGCTGGGCGGATTGCGCGCCTATCTCACCGGATATCTGCCCGCGTTGCTGCTCGCGGTCCTGGTGCCGCCCGTCGTGCTGGCCGTGATCGCGGTGCACGATCTCACCGCGGCGATCATCATCCTGGTGACGCTGCCGCTGATCCCGATCTTCATGATCCTGATCGGGCTGATGACCCAGGGCCGTGCCGCCGACGCCCTGGCCGCCACCACCCGGCTGTCGGATCAGATGCTCGACCTGTTCGCCGGCATGCCGACGCTGCGGGCGCTCGGCCGGGAAACCGGTGCGGCCGAGGACGGTGCGCCGACCATGCGGCATCGGGTGCGCGAGCTCGGCGAGGCGCTGCACAAGCGGACCATGGCGACGCTGCGGATGGCGTTCCTGTCGTCGATGGTGCTGGAGATGCTGGCGACCCTGTGCGTGGCACTGGTCGCCGTGTCGATCGGCATGCGGCTGGTCTTCGGGCATATGGGCCTGTACGCCGGTCTGCTGGGCCTGATCCTCGCCCCCGAGGTCTATCTGCCGCTGCGTGCGGTGGGGGAGAGATTCCACGCGGCGCAGGACGGAATGGCCGCTGCCGAACGGGCTTTCGCGATACTGGAGCCGGACCGGACCGAGCGGGACCTGTCCGCGGGCGTCACCGGTGCGCGGGAAGTCTCGGTGGAGGCCGACGCGCCCACCGAACCTCGGCGAGCAGATGCCCGCAGCGTCCGGCGATCCGGCGAGCCGCGCGCGGCGCGAGTCCCGGTGACGGTCGAACCGGGGACCGGAGACATCGAGCTGCGTGACGTGTGGGTGCGCGCGCGGGACGGGTGCGCACCCGCCGGATTGTCGGGTGTGCTGCGACCGGGAGCGGTGACCGCCCTCATCGGTCCCAATGGAAGCGGGAAATCGACTGCGCTGCAAGTGATATTGGGTCTGATGGCGCCGGAGCGGGGTACGGTTCTGGCGGGTGGGCGCCCGGTCGGCGAGCTCGATCCGGACGGGTGGTGGTCGCATATCGCTTGGCTGCCGCAGCGCCCGGTGCTGCTGCCCGGCACCTTGCGAGAGAACCTCGAACTCTTCGGCGCGCAAGCTGGTGACGGCGGGCGTCGCGGTACGACCGGCCGCGTCGAGGCCGTCGACAATGCTTGTGCGGCAACGGGTTTCGACACCGTACTCGACGAACTTCCGGACGGTTGGGACACCGTGGTGGGTCCCGGCGGCGTCGGTCTGTCCCTCGGCCAGCGCCAACGCCTGGCATTGGTTCGCGTGCTGGCCGCCGACCGCCCGATTCTGCTCTTCGACGAACCCACCGCCCATCTCGACGAACACAGTGAGGCGACGGTCCTCGCCGCCCTGACCGAACGGGCCCGCGCGGGCGCGACGGTCGTCGTGGTGGCGCACCGCCCCACCGTGCTCGCCATCGCGGATCACATCATCGAGGTACACGCGCGGGCGGACTCGGACCCGGCGGAAGATCATGCCGCGCAACGAGAGTCGGCCGGCCCCGAATCGGATGGGTCGGAGCACGCCGCTCCTGCGGAGGTGGAGGGTGCGAACGAGGTGCGGCGTGGCGATGCGCGGGCAGCGGGCACGTCCGTGGCGCCGATCGGAGTCGGCCGGGCGATGACCAGGGGGTGGACGCCGTGAAATCCCTGTGGGCCGAACTGCGGGAGCTGCGGCGGGTTTCGGAGATCTCGCCGTGGCGCGTGGTCGTATCGATCTGCTGGGGAACCGTCGCTCTCGGCAGTGGGCTGGGGTTGGCGGCGCTGGCGGCGTGGTTGATCGCACGGGCATGGCAGATGCCGCCGGTGCTGGACCTGAGCGTCGCGGTAGTCGCCGTCCGGGCACTGGGCATCTCGCGCGGACTGTTCCGCTATATCGAGCGGTTGGCGACTCACGACGTCGCGCTGCGCGCCATGACGACGGCCCGCACGGCGGTGTATACGGCGTTGGCGCGCACCGACATCCGGTCTCTGCGACGCTACGGCCGGTCCGAGGGCGACGTCACCGGTTCGACGGAACGCGGCGCCGGGCGGGAGACCGCGCTGCTGCGCCGGGGTGATCTGCTCACCCGGATCGGCGCGGATATCGATGACCTGGGCGCCGTGATCGTGCGCGCGGTCGTCCCCATCGCGGTCGCGATCCTGCTCTCGCTCGCCGCGGTAGCCCTGCTCGCCACCATTTCCGTGCCTGCCGGGGTGATTCTGGCCGTGGCTCTGCTGGTCTCCGGCGGGTTCGCGCCCTGGCTGTCCGCGCGCGCGGCGCGCGACGCCGAACTGGCGGTGCAATCCGATCGTGCCGAATTCCGGGCCGCGGCCGTGACGGTGCTCGATCACGCTCCCGAACTGCGGGTCGCCGGTCGGCTCGACACGGCGATGACGGCCGCCGCGACGGCCGCCGAGCGCGCGGTGCGTGCCGAGGACCGGGCGGCCTCGCGCAGCGCGTGGGCGGCCGCGGCGACTCCGCTGTCGATCGGCGCCAGCGTTCTGGGCGCCCTGCTGATCGGAATCGTGTTGTACGGCAACGGCTTCGGCGCGCCGGCCGAGCCGTTGCAGCCCGCGCCGGCCGGTGGGATCAGCCCGATGGCCTTCGCGATCCTGGTGCTGCTGCCGTTGTCGGCATTCGAGGCCGTGGGGGGGCTGCCCGCCGCGGCGCAGGCCCTCACCAAGGGCCGCGCCGCCCTGCGCCGCATCCGTGCCCTCGACCCGGTCGAGCCGCCGTCGGGGGCCGGCGATCCGGGCGACCGTGTCGTGCCGGCCGACAGCGGCGACCTGCGTGCCCGCCTGATCCACGCCTTGCCCGACCTTCCGCCGGGCCGCCGGATCGCCGTGGTGGGCCCGAGCGGGGCGGGCAAGACCACGATGCTGATGAGCTGGGCCGGACTGTTCGACACCCCGCGCCCCGGGCGCACCTTCTTCGCCGAGGACGCCCACGTATTCGGCACCTCGGTCGTGGAGAACCTCCGGGTGGCCCGCGGCGACGTGACCGACGCGGTGGCCGAAAGCGCCCTGCGCGCGGTCGGTTCCGGGCCGTGGCTCGATACTCTGCCGGAGGGACTGGAAACGGATCTGGTCGGAGGCGCGGCCGCACTCTCGGGCGGGCAGCGCCGGCGTCTGCTGCTGGCGCGCGCTCTCGTCGCCCCCGCCGACACCCTGCTCCTGGACGAACCCACCGAACATATGGAGGCGGCGGCGGGCGCCGACCTGCTGCGCGCACTGCTCGACGAAACCAGCGGTCTCGTCGACCCGGATCGCACGGTGGTCGTCGTGACCCACCAGCTGCCCCCCGATCACCGCGCCGACACCGTGGTCGCGGTCGCACCCGGCGGCGAGATATCGATCACTCGCCGCGTCGCCGCCTGACCCGGCGAAAACCCAGGTCGGCACCGGAATTCGGCTCTGCGAAAAATCCGTTGCAGCTCCTCGGCCGCGGCCGGTAGTTTCGTCTGTACACGGGAAAGGAGGTGGTTCGAAGAATGGATATTCAGAGGACGCGTGAGGTGGCTGCCGGTTGAGCGCCACAGCCGCGGTCCCCGTACCGCGGCCCGCTGCAGTGGATTCGGTCCCCGCGCGAGCGCTGAACTAATCCAAGGCAGTCACCCGGCCCCCGAGCCCCCGGTTTGTCCGACCGGGACCGCGAGAGATCAGATCTCCGCGGTACGGCTCGGGGGCCGTGCTCTTTCCGCCTGAGATCAGGGCCGACGTTGCCCGGGCTCGGCTCAGCCGATGTAGCGCTGGAGGCGAGCGGAGAGGCGGGGTTTAAGGGCGCCGTCGGCTTCCACTCGTTCCTCGACGTAGCCGAGGTCGCCGCCTTCGACGATGCCGTAGAGGCGTTTGGCGCCGCCGACCACCGCGCCGGACTGGCTGCGGATCACGACGTCGGTGGCCAGTTCCCAGGACGACTGGGTGAGGGCCTGGCCGTAGAAGAGTTCGACGATGCCGGAGCTGTGGGTCAGCAGGAGTTCGATGACCTCGTCGTCGCCGTCGATGCCGACCCGCCAGAAGCCGCTCTCGCGCAGATCGGGGCCGGAGTAGTTGCCTTCGGCGTCGATGGTCCAGGAACGAGAATCCCAGGACAGATAGTCGCCACCGTCGTGGGAGACGATGATCTGCTGGCCGAAGTGGTAGTCGCCGCCGCGCTCGGGATCGTTGCCCTCGCCCTCACCGCGCCAGACGCCCACCAGGGGCAGCAGCGCGAGCATGGAGGCACTCAGATCGGGACCCAGTCGCAGATTCGCGGTGTCCTCGGGCAGCGGCAGACCCGGCAGCTGCGGAATGTTGCGGCCGCCGGTGGATTTGGCGCGCTCGGCAGCCTCGGCTACCGCCTCGTCGCCACTGCGGCGAGCCGCGTCATTGTCACTGCGGCGAGCCGCGTCATCGCTCTCGCGCCCCTCGGCATGCGCCTGTGAGGCGTGTCCGTTGGTCGCTGCGTTTTCGACGTTCTCGCTCGCCGAATCGGTCACGACTCGGTGAAGAGCCGGTAGAGGACGTACAGCCCGAACCAGGCGATCAGCACGGAGCAGATGACCAGCAGAATCTCGAAGGTTAAGACCACATATCGGAGTTTAACGACCCGCTCGGCGAAGACGAAAACGGCCCCGGGAAAACGAATCCCGGGGCCGTTCGCGTGCGATGAGCGCAGTTTTCGGCGCGTGCCGTCGACGCTCGGCGTCGGTGTTACTTGGCGACGCTCACGTCGATGTTGTGGACGCCCGCCCCTTCGGGGCTGACCTTGGCCGATCCGTTGCCGGCCGACGACAGGGCCCGGATGGTCCAGGTGCCGGGCGCGGCGAAGAAGCGGAAATCACCGGTGCCGGAGGCCACGACCTCGGCGGTGAACTCGTCGCTCGAGTCCAGCAGGCGGACGAAGGCGCCGCCTACCGGGTTACCGTCCGCATCGAGGACGCGTCCGGTGAGGACGGTCTCCTTCTCGGTGTCGACGTTGGCCGGAAGGGCCTGACCCTGGGTAGGTGCTGCACACATATCTATTTACGCTCCCAACTCGATCGGTGCACCGACGAGGGAGCCGTATTCGGTCCAGCTCCCGTCGTAGTTCTTGACGTTCTTGTGGCCCAGCAGCTCCTGCAGCACGAACCAGGTGTGCGACGAGCGCTCACCGATGCGGCAGTAGGCGATGGTCTCCTTCTCGCCGTCGAGGCCCGCTTCCTTGTAGATGGAAGCCAGTTCCTCGTCGGACTTGAAGGTGCCGTCCTCGTTCGCGGCCTTGCTCCACGGCACGTTGATGGCGCCGGGGATGTGGCCGGGACGCTGGCTCTGCTCCTGCGGCAGGTGCGCGGGAGCGAGAATCTTGCCGGAGAACTCGTCGGGCGAACGCACGTCGACGAGGTTCTTGACGCCGATCGCCTGGATGGCGTCGTCGCGGAAGGCGCGGATCGACAGGTCCTGCTCGGAGGCCTTGTAGGTCGTCGCCGGACGGGTCACCGCATCGGTCGACAGCGGGCGGGCGTCGAGCTCCCACTTCTTGCGGCCGCCGTCGAGCAGCTTCACGTTCTGGTGGCCGTAGAGCTTGAAGTACCAGTACGCGTAGGCCGCGAACCAATTGTTGTTGCCACCGTAGAGAACGACGGTGTCGTCGTTGCCGATACCGCGGGCCGACAGCAGATCCGAGAACTGCTCCCGGTTGACGAAGTCACGCCGAACCGGATCCTGCAGATCCTTCTTCCAGTCGATCTTGACGGCACCCTCGATGTGGCCCGTGTCGTAGGCGGAGGTGTCCTCGTCGACCTCGACGATCACGACGCCGGGGGTGTTGAGGTTCTCTTCGACCCAGTCTGCGGAGACCAGGACATCGGAGCGAGCCATGTTGTTCCTTTCGATGTGACTTGCCGGGGTATGTGGAGAGATGAGTTGTGGTTCGTGGGGGCGGTCAGTTCGCCGAGTTGCTCGTCGTGACCGGGGTGCGCGCGCCGAGCCGCTGGGTGAGCGGATAGATCTTGCAGCCCAAGCAGATTCCGAACGCCGCGTTGAGGAACGCCGCGAACAGTGCGAAGGCGGTGAAGATCGCGCCCACCACGCCGGCCCCGGCCGCGAAGCCGATGAAACCGACGATCGCGAAGACGAAACCGACCAGCTGTGCGAACCGCAGCGGCGGCACCGGCTCGGTTTCGGTCGCCGGGCCGATGCGCGGCGCGGCGAAGGTGGCGAAGACCCAGCCGTAGGGGCTGCGCCGCGGACCGTACAGCGCGCCGAGGGCGAACACGATCGCTTGCAGGGCGATCAGCACCGCGGCGGCGGCGGTCGAGAAGGCGGAGACGATCAGGACCAGCACGAGGACACCGGTGGTGATCCACGCCGCGAACCGCGGTCCGCGGACGTCCACCTGACCGGTGGGTGAGTTGGTGTTCTGGGGCACGGGAACTCCTGCGCTGAAGAAGGCTTATCTGGCTTATCCGGTTGCGGGTTATCCGTCAGATAGGTCGGATCACCGGGGGATCGACGAGATCTCACACGCGGTGGAGAAACCGGTCGGCGGCAGGGGATACGAAAGGCCGACCGGCTACATGCACAGGCAGCAACAACCGCCGAGGCGGCACAGATCAACTGTGCGGCGTCGGGTGAGCATCAGCTCTCGGCGGGTTTGCACGCCAAGCAGTTTACCCGGTTTCGGGAGGGAATTGGACCCGGGGTACGAAACACGGGCGGGCGCCGGGCGCGTAGACGGCGTGGGGGACAGTTCGAGCAACGGCCGAAAAGCCCTTGTGAGCAGGAAGTTCAGGCCGCCTCGGGAACCGTCAGCGGAGCCAGTGCGCTACGCAGGTCGGTGGCCTTGGGCACACCCGAGATCCGGAACCGCTCGCGCCCGTGGGCGTCGAAGACGAACGTGGTGGGCAGCGACAGGACATTGAGCTCGCGCGCCAGGTCCGCCTCGGCGTCGATATCGACCTCGACGTCGCGGGGCGGCTGCACGGTATCGGCCAGATCGGCGACGACCCCGGCCACCACCCGCCGGACCGCTGCGCACGGACCGCACCATTCGGCGGAGAAGTGCAGGACGGTCGGCACCGCCTCGGTGACACCGACGGCGCTGAGCAGTTCGGTACGCGAACCCGCGATCTCGGTGGTCTTGGCCGTCCGGACGCGGCCCTCGCGGTAGCGCAGGGCAATACCCGCGGCCACCCCGGCCAGCAGGACGACGGCCAGAATCGTGAGTTCAATCATGGTCGGGCAAACCTGTCCATATCAATGCGAATATTCTCCCCTTCCCCCTCTACCACGATATTGCCGCCGATGGCCTGCACCTTCTTCGGGGGCACCCCGAACGGCAGATCCTTGGTGTCGATGGTGCGGGTGAAGCGGGCCAGTACCGCGGCCTTGTCCAGGTCGGGACCCAGTTCCGCGGCGGTGGTGGTGGGCGCGGTGGTATCGACGCCGCCGTGATAAAGGTCGGTGGCGACCAGTTTGATCTGATCTCCGTCGAGGAACAGATCGGCCTTCACGCTCACCCGGTCGGTACTGCGGGTCTCCGGGCCGAGCTGGATGGTGCCGGTGAGGACCAGGGCGCCCTGGGTGGTCATGCCCGACCCGCCGGAACCCCCGGTGCCGTCGGATTTGTCGGCCGGGCGGGTGACCACCTCGAGGTCCGGAATGTTGAACAGGCGCCCCAGCTCGACCGGTTCGATCCGCATCCGGCCTGCCACCTGGTCGACCATCACCGAGCGCATGTCGTTGTCCACCAGATCGTGCATCGACAGGTGGACACCGTTCAGGGTGGCTTCGACGAGGATCTCGCCGGGAATGTCGGGACGGTTGGCGCGCGCCCGGATCTCGAGGTTGCGGTAGTCGCCGCGCGCGGTCTGGGCCAGGAACGGGAAGCCGTGAATGGTCACTTCGGGATCGGCGCTGAGTTCACCGCCGGCCCGCAGCGACCGCGATACCCGGTACTCCGAGTAGGCCGCCGCAGTGAAATCGACCACTACGGCGATCGCGACCACCAGCAGCAGTCCGACGATCAGTTTTCTCATCCACATGCTCCGAGTTCAGGCCGTCCGTGCGCGCGGAACACTGCGGTCGCGCGCGGAGGGGTACGAGGCGTGGGCGTCTCGAGGAGAGGCTACCCGGTACGAAGATATCTGCCCGGACCACGCGGGCGCGCGGGCGTGGGCGCGGCGGCGGCCATCACCGCTGGTCTCCGCGCGGGTGCGGCGGAGTGCGCAATACATGATCGGCGCCGCGCACGCGCTAATGTAGGCACGAATTACCTGTGCCGACGCGCATGGATTCGCGATTGACGTCGAGGTTGCCCGCGGACATGCCAGATTGGGAGGAGAGCCGGTGGAGCTGCTCCTGCTGACCTCCGATCCGAACCCGGAAGCCGTGCTGCCGTCCCTGGCGCTGCTCCCGCACAATGTGCGGCCCGCGCCCACCGAGGTGGCATCACTGCTCGAGGCGGGTACCGCGGATGTGGCTCTGGTCGATGCCCGCACCGATCTGGCCGCCGCGCGCGGACTGTGCAGACTGCTCGGCAGCACCGGCTCCTCGGTGCCGGTGGTGGCGGTGCTGACCGAGGGCGGTCTGGTCGCGGTCAATGCCGATTGGGGACTGGACGACATCCTGCTGCCGGGAACCGGTCCGGCCGAACTCGATGCCCGGCTGCGCCTGCTGGTCGCCCGCAACGGCGGCGCGGCCAGCCCGGAGAACACCGGCAAGATCACACTCGGCGAACTGGTCATCGACGAGGGCACCTACACCGCGCGGTTGCGCGGCCGCCCACTCGATCTGACCTACAAGGAATTCGAGCTGCTGAAATATCTCGCCCAGCACGCCGGCCGGGTCTTCACCCGCGCCCAGTTGCTGCAGGAGGTCTGGGGTTACGACTTCTTCGGCGGCACCCGCACGGTCGACGTGCACGTGCGGCGGCTGCGAGCCAAACTCGGCAGTGAGTACGAATCCCTGATCGGCACCGTCCGCAACGTCGGTTACAAGGCGGTTCGCCCGGCGCGCTCGGCCAACAACAAGGGCAGCGAGCAGCCGGCCGGCCTCCCGGACGAGGGCGACGACGGCGCCGACGACTCGCAGTTGACGCAGGTCAACGGCAGCTCGTCCTGAGATCGGTGACGGGCCTGAGCGGGCCGGGGTGCGATGGACGAGCGGGATGCCGCTGCGGTTGGCCGCGGCACGGACGATCGGCCCGCGAAAACGGTTGCGCCGAAACGAAACCGGCCGCTGGGGTAGCCGGCCGCCGCGGGCGGGAATCAGGGCGGTAGCCGAGCACGTTCTGGGAGGGGCCGATTGCCGCATGTGCCGGTTGCCGGCGGACGTGAACGAATGAGCGAGGGATGGGTGTGAGCGTGCAGGTGCCGGACTGGACCACCGAATTGGCCCCAGCGACCGCGGCGCAGATCGTGGAGCTGGTGGAACGCGCGGGTGCCGCCGACGCGGTCGCGCCGATCTCCGAACAAGCAGTGCTCTCGGTGACCGCATCCGCGTCGCCCGCGCACGACGATGCCGACGCCGATGCGCCGACCGGCCGGACGCGGCATCTGGTCGTCGAGCGTGACGGCGAACTCGTCGCGTACGCGAATCTCGTTCCGGCACACGGTGATCACCCGGCGATGGCCGAGGCCGTGGTGGATCCGCGGGCGCGCGGGCGCGGTATCGGCGCGACGCTCGTCGCGGCGGCCCTGCAAGCGGGTGGTCCGGGTGCGCGGATCTGGGCGCACGGCAATCTGGCGCCGGCGCGGGCGGTCGCCGGCCGGCTCGGGCTGACGATCGCACGCGAGTTGTGGCAGATGCGGCGGCCCCTGACACAGGCTCCGGAGGGCGATCAGGCAACCGTCGAGCTACCCGAGCTGGAGGTGCCTGCCGACATCGTGCTGCGGACCTATGCCGGGCCCGCCGACGACGCGGAGATCCTGCGGGTCAACAGCGCCGCCTTCCACTGGCATCCCGAACAGGGCGGCTGGACCGAGGCCGAGATCGCGGTCCGGCGGGCGGCGCCCTGGTTCGACCCGAAGGGCCTGTTCATCGCCGCCGATCCCGCGGATCCCAGCCATATCCTGGGCTTTCACTGGACCAAGGTGCACGAGCCGGACGAGACCTCGGACGCGGTCGGCGAGGTCTACGTGGTGGCCATCGACCCGGCCGCGCAGGGCCGCGGACTGGGACGCGTGCTGACCCTCGCGGGCCTGCACTACCTGCGCGATCGGGGACTCGGCGCGGTGATCCTCTACACCGAGGCCGACAACACCGCGGCCGTGCACACCTATACTCGTCTCGGGTTCGAGACGGCCCATATCGACGTCGCCTACACCGCGCGTTGATACCCTCGCAGTAACACTGCGGCAAATCTCACAGGTCCGAACCGCAATCGCGCCGGGTTGTTCACCCTGCGTTCACTTGCCCAGGTCCCACTGTCAACCGGACGAATCTACTTTGATCGTGGGCGGCATTCGCTGCTCGGTGCGCAAGTTCTCTGCGAACGGCCACCCACAGGACCCGTCCGGTCGTTGAGGGATCGGGCGTGTACGAAGCGTTTCCCGGAGGAACAGGTGAATTTCAAGCGCAGCGGCGCTCTCCTCGGTGTGCTGGCGGCTGCCGGCACTCTGACACTGACTGCCTGTGGTAGCGACGACAACTCGGCCGCGACCGGTAACACCACCAAGGTCGATGTGGCCTGCGGTGGCAAGAAGGCTCTCAAGGCCAGCGGATCCTCCGCTCAGAAGAACGCGATGGACCGCTTCATCGCCGCCTACGAGCAGAACTGCGACGGCGCCAAGCTGGACTACACCTCCAGCGGCTCCGGCGCCGGCGTGAACGAGTTCGTCGGCGGCCAGACCGATTTCGGTGGTTCGGACTCCGCTCTGGACCCGAAGAAGGACGAGCCGAAGAAGGCCGCCGACCGTTGTGGCGCACCGGCTTGGAACCTGCCGACGGTCTTCGGTCCGATCGCCATCACCTACAACCTCGACGGTGTCACCAACCTGACCCTCGACGGCCCGACGGCGGCGAAGATCTTCAACGGCACCATCACCAAGTGGGACGACCCGGCGATCAAGGGCCTGAACCAGGGCGTGAACCTGCCGTCGGACGAGATCCACGTGATCTTCCGCAGTGACGAGTCGGGCACCACCGACAACTTCCAGCGCTACCTGGACGCCGCCTCCAACGGCGCGTGGGGCAAGGGCGCGGGCAAGGCGTTCGCCGGCGGTGTCGGCGAGGGCGCGAAGGGCAACGAGGGCACCTCGGCCGCCATCAAGAGCACCAAGGGCTCCATCACGTACAACGAGTGGTCCTTCGCGCGGTCGCAGAACCTGTCCACCGCGCAGATCATCACCGATGCCGCCGTGAAGCCGGTGGCGCTCAACACCGAGTCGGCCGGTAAGGCCATCGCCGCCGCGAAGATCGTCGGTCAGGGCAACGACCTGATCATCGACACCAACTCGTTCTACAAGCCGACCGATCCGGGCGCCTACCCGATCATGCTGGCCACCTACGAGATCGTGTGCTCGAAGTACGCCGACGCCGACACCGGCAAAGCCGTCAAGGCGTTCCTGACCTCGGCGATCACCAACGGTCAGAACGGACTCGAGGACTCCGGCTACGTGCCGATCCCGGATGCGTTCAAGACCAAGCTGACCACCGCGATCAACGCCATCTCCTGATTGCGAAACCCTGATGACCGTCCACGACGAAGTCACCGCCGCGGGCCAGTCGGATTCGACCGGCCCGCGGACGGGCAACGAAGTCCCGCCGGGAGATACTTCCTCCATGCCGAGTGAGTCGAGCAACAAGCCGGCCGGTCGCATCGCCGGCGGCCACAGCCGCCGGGGGGAGACCGTTTTCCGTTCCCTGGCCACGGCCGCCGGGGCGACGATCGTCGCGGCGATCGCGCTCATCGCGCTGTTTCTGCTGATTCGCGCGGTGCCGTCGGTAGCGGCGAACAAGGCGAACTTCTTCACCAGTGCCGAGTTCAACGTCACCAATGCCGACAACATGCACTTCGGCATCCGCGACCTGTTCATGGTCACGGTGCTGAGTTCGCTGCTGGCATTGCTGATCGCCGTGCCGCTCGGCGTCGGTATCGCGTTGTTCCTGACGCAGTACGCGCCGAAGGTCCTCTCGCGTCCGTTCGCGATGCTGGTCGATCTGCTCGCGGCGGTGCCTTCGATCGTGTTCGGTCTGTGGGGTTTCCTGGTGCTGGCCGAGAAGCTGGCGCCCTTCGAACAATTCCTCAACGACAAATTGGGCTGGTTCTTCCTGTTCAAGGAAGGCAACGTCTCCATCAGCGGCGGTGGCACGATCTTCACCGCCGGTGTCGTGCTCGCGGTGATGATCCTGCCGATCATCACCTCGGTCAGCCGCGAGGTCTTCCACCTGACTCCCCGCGCGCACATCGAGGCCGCACAGGCCCTGGGCGCCACCAAGTGGGAGGTCGTGCGGATGACCGTGCTGCCGTACGGCCGCAGCGGTGTGATCGCCGGTTCCATGCTGGGGCTCGGCCGCGCGCTGGGTGAAACCATCGCGGTGCTGATCGTGCTGCGCACCGCCGCCTCGGCCGGCCACTGGTCGCTGTTCGACGGTGGCTACACCTTCGCCTCCAAGATCGCCTCGGCCGCTTCGGAATTCAGCCAGGCGTTGCCGACCGGCGCCTATATCGCGGCGGGCTTCGTACTGTTCGCGTTGACCTTCGTCGTCAATGCCCTGGCTCGGATCGCCGCCGGCGGGAAGGTGAACGGGTGATGACCACCACATTGGACAAGCCGATCAAGGCGCCCACGTTCCGCCACGTGAGCATGGGCCGCAAGGTCCGCAACAACCTCGCCACCTCGGTCATGTGGCTGTGCTTCGGCATCGCGCTGGTCCCGCTGGGCTGGGTGCTGATCCTGGTGCTGAGCAAGGGTTTCCACGCGATCGTCAGCAGTGGCTGGTGGTCCAAGTCGCAGAAGGGCGTGCTGCCCGACCAGTTCGCGGGCGGTGTGTACCACGCGATCTACGGGACGATCGTGCAATCGGCGGTGGCCGCGGTGATCGCGGTGCCGCTGGGCATCATGGCCGCCGTGTATCTGGTCGAATACGGCCGCGGCTGGCTGGCGAAGACGACCACCTTCATGGTCGACATCCTCGCCGGTGTGCCCTCGATCGTGGCCGCGCTCTTCGTCTTCGCGCTGTGGATCGCCACCTTCGGTTTCCCGCAGTCGGCCTTCGCGGTGTCGCTGGCACTGGTGCTGCTGATGTTGCCGGTGGTGGTGCGCAGTACCGAGGAAATGCTCAAACTCGTGCCCGACGAATTGCGCGAGGCCTCCTACGCGCTGGGCATCCCGAAATGGAAGACGATCCTGCGGATCGTCGTGCCGACCGCTCTGCCCGGCATGATCAGCGGTATGTTGCTGGCGGTCGCCCGCGTCATGGGTGAGACCGCGCCGGTGCTGGTCCTCGTCGGCTACTCGAAGTCGATCAACTCCAACATCTTCAACGGAAATATGGCGTCGCTGCCGCTGATGATCTACCAGGAACTGGCCAACCCGGAAGCGGCCGGCCGGATGCGAGTGTGGGGCGCGTCGCTGACGCTGATCCTGATCATCGCCCTGCTGTACATCGGCGCGGCCGTGGTCAACAAACTGCTCACGCGGAATCGATAGAAGCGAACGGAATACGACAATGGCCAAGCGGATCGACGTCAAAGATCTCAACATCTTCTACGGCAAATTCCACGCCGTATCCGATGTGTCGCTGACCGTGTTGCCGCGCAGCGTCACCGCTTTCATCGGCCCGTCCGGTTGCGGTAAGTCGACGGTGCTGCGTTCGCTCAACCGCATGCACGAGGTGACTCCGAACGCCCGCGTCGAGGGCGCGGTGCTGCTCGACGGTGAGGACATCTACGGCTCCGCGGTCGACCCGGTCGGCGTGCGGCGCACCATCGGCATGGTGTTCCAGCGGCCGAACCCGTTCCCCACCATGTCGATTCGCGACAATGTGGTGGCCGGGCTGAAGCTGCAGGGGGTGCGCAACCGCAAGGAGCTCGAAGAGGTCGCCGAGCGCTCGCTGCGTGGGGCCAACCTGTGGAACGAGGTGAAGGATCGCCTCGACAAGCCCGGTGGTGGCCTGTCCGGCGGTCAGCAGCAGCGTCTGTGCATCGCCCGCGCGATCGCGGTCTCGCCCGACGTGCTGCTGATGGACGAGCCGTGTTCGGCGCTGGACCCCATCTCCACACTCGCGATCGAGGACCTGATCTCCGAGCTGAAGAAGGAGTACACGATCGTCATCGTCACCCACAACATGCAGCAGGCCGCGCGCGTGAGTGATCAGACGGCGTTCTTCAACCTGGAAGCCCAGGGCAAGCCCGGCAAGCTCATCGAAATCGACGAGACCGAGCGGATCTTCTCCAACCCCACCCAGAAGGCGACCGAGGACTACATCTCCGGCCGCTTCGGATAAAGTTCTCCGAACCTTCTGATCGCGGGCTGAGTCCCTCCGCGTTTCGAAACCCCGTCCCTGGTGGACGGGGTTTTCTCATGCGCACAGAGGTGCGTGTGTCGAGTATCACATCGTCGTCCGAGTTGTGTGCTCGCTCATCTCATACCGTAGTCGGTTGTCTGACACTCGTGGTAACAGTTACCTTCCTCCTGAACTAAACCGATCGTTATAGTCAGGAGCGGGATGTCGGTGTCAACGGCGAGACCTGTAGCCCAGCAGGGGATTCCGATCGCGACGCGTATGCGGGTTTTCGCGTTGGTCGCGATCTGTCTGGCCGAACTGCTGGTCGTACTGGACAACACGCTGGTCAATGTGGCCCTGCCGTCGATGGCGGTGCAGTTGCAGGCCCGGATGAGCGGGCTGCAGTGGATCGTGGACGCGTTCACCTTGGCCTTCGCCGGGCTGCTGTTGCCGCTCGGCCATCTCGGTGACCGCTACGGCCGCCGCAGGCTGATGATCATCGGCCTGGCGGGTGTGGCCGTCATGTCGGCCGCCGGTGCGATGTCCTCGGGCCTCGGCCAGGTGATCGCCGCGCGGGCCGGCATGGGCGTCTTCGCCGCCGCGGTGTTCCCGGCGACGCTGGCCCTGATCATCAACCTGTTCCCGGAGACACGCGCCCGGGCCGCGGCCATCGCGCTGTGGACCGCCATGGCCGGTATCGCGGTGGCGATCGGGCCGGTCACCGGCGGCTGGCTGCTCGAATACTTCAGCTGGCACGCCGTGTTCTGGATCAATGTGCCGATCGCCGCGATCACGATCGCGGCAGTGCTCGTCGTCGTCCCGGAATCGCGGGCCGATCACAGCGGGCGGCTCGACGTGCTCGGTATCGGCCTCTCGCTGGTGGCGGTCACGACGCTGGTGTGGACGATCATCGAGGCGCCGAAGCACGGCTGGCTGTCCGGACGCAGCGTCGGCGGCTACGCAGTTTGGCTGATTCTGCTTGCGCTGTATGTGATCTGGGAGTTGCGGGTGGAATCACCGGTGCTGAACATGCGGCTGTTCCGGATCCGGCGCTTCTCGATCCCGGCCTTGGCGATCACCGTCTCCTACTTCTGTGCCTTCGGATTCCTGTTCCTGATCACCCAGTACTTCCAGGGTGTGAAGGAATTGAGCGCGCTCGAATTCGGCATCCACTCATTGCCTTTCGCGGCCGCGGTCGGCTTCGGCGCGCCTGTGGCGACGCTGGCCGCGCAGCGCATCGGCACCACCGCCACCGTCGTGTGCGGCCTGCTCCTGCTGGCCGTCGGCATGTTCTTCGCGGGCCGGGTGACCGTCGAAACGCCCTATCTGGGAACGGTTCTGGTCTCGATGGTCCTGATGGGTGTCGGCTTCGGCGTTGTGCAGGGACCGGCCACCGAATCCATCATGGGCGCGGTGCCGATCGAGGAGGCGGGCGCCGGATCGGCGGTCAACGACACCACCCGCGAGGTGGGCGGCACCCTCGGCGTCGCCGTCCTCGGCTCGATCATGACCTCGGTCTACACCGGTCGAGTCGGCGCCCGCATCGACGCGATCCCGGACGCGATCATGAATCCCACGCAGAAGAGCCTGGCCCGCGACACCCCCATCAGCGTGCTGGAAATCGTCAAGGCGCCGATCAGCCCGTTCTTCGCCGGTGCGAAAGCCGATCTGGTGCATGCCATGAAGGTGGCCGCGCTGGCCGGCTCGACGGCCGCATCCTGGGCGGCGGTCGGGGCCCTGCTGGTCTGCGCGGTGCTCGTCGCGGTGCTGTTGCCGTGGAAGCCCGAGCGCGGCGCGTCGCTACTGCTGGGCCGAACCTCGGAGGAGGAGCCGGCGAAAGCCGATGCCATCAGTCGGACATGAAAACTCGCTGCCCGTCCGTGCTCCGGACGGGCAGCAACCTCCGCGGAACCGGTTCAGATCTTCTCGGTTTCGGAGTCCGGGTCGGGCGGCAGCACACCTGTCACTAGGAAGACGACCCGGCGGCCGATCTCGACCGCGTGGTCGGCGAAGCGCTCGTAGTAGCGGCCCAGCAGCGTGACATCGACGGCGGCGGCCACGCCGTACTTCCATTCCCTGTCCATCAGCAGGGAGAACAGGTGGCGATGCAGATCGTCCATCGCCTCGTCGTCCTCGTTGAGCTGCGCGGCCCGCTCCGGATCGCGCGTCTCCAGGACCTCCTTGGCGGCGGCGCCCATATTCACCGCGATGCGGCCCATCTCGGCGAAGTAGCCGTTCACCGATTCCGGGAGCGCGTGGTTCGGGTGCCGGCGCCGGGCCACCTTGGCCACGTGCAGCGCCAGCACACCCATCCGATTCACATCGGAGACGATCTGGATGGCGCTCACCACCTGCCGCAGGTCACCGGCCACCGGCGCCTGCAGCGCCAGCAGTGCGAACGCCTTCTCCTCGGCCTGCGCGATCATCTCGGCGATCCGGTCGTACTCGGTGATCACCTGTTCGGCCAACACGATGTCGGCCTGCAGCAGCGACTGGGTCGCCCGCTCCATGGCCGAGCCGGCCAGTCCGGCCATCTCGCCCAGAAGATCGGCGAGTTCGGCCATTTGTTCGTTGTAGATGACACGCATGAAACCAAAGACTAGTTCCCGGCTCTGACCAAGTCACGAACGGTGGGTGAATCGTCGGTGCCGGTGCGATCGGCGATGTCGCCGCAGGTGAGCGCGGCTCACTTGCAGAGGTCGTCACCCGCGTTGACGTGTTCGAGGTCGGAGGGGAGTGTGACCGGCGTCGCGGCGGCATCGGTGGCTCCGGCCGGGGCGGGAACCGGCGATCCGAACGCGGTCGGTGTGCCGACGGTGCCGGCGAAGTCCGCGCCGAGCGCCACCTCCACGATGCTGCCCAGACCCGAGGCCACGGCCAGCTTCGCGCCGGGCAACGCCGAGGCGACCGTCGCTGCCTCGGCCTCGTGACCGGCCGAATAGCGGACGGTGGTGGTGTCGATCGTGCCGCCGGAATAGTTGCCGACGTTGTAGATCTGGAAGCCGTCGGCCGCGAATTTCGTCGCCGCCGTATTCGCCACGCCGGTCACTCCGGAACCGTTGGAGACCTGCACCGACACCGTGCTCGGATCCACGGCGGTCAGCTGCGGCGGGGCCGGGGCCTGAGCGGGTTTGGACGGCTCCGGCGCCTTCTTTTCACCCGGCAGCGGCTGGTCGTCGATGATCGCCTGGAAGATCGCCTTGATATCCGATTCGCGGGGGATCTCGTTGCCGTAGGAGGTGGTGCCCGCGGTCGGCACCGTCAGGAACGTGATCGCGCCCGCGCTCACCTTCTGCAGTGAGCGGCCCAGCATCAGCAGATCCTTGGTGTTGACGTTGTCCATGAAGGCATGGCTGCTGAACGCGCCGATGAAGCCGTTGAGTTTGCCGATGTCGAAGAGCACCTTCGACGACAGGGCACTGCGCAGCAGCGAGGACAGGAACAGCTGCTGGCGGTGGATGCGGTCGTAGTCGCTGCGTTCCTCGCCCTGCACGTGGCGAGCGCGGACGTAGTCCAGCGCGGTCGGGCCGTTGAGGATCTGGCGACCCGGATTCGGCAGCACCGTGCCGAGCTCCTCGTCGACCAGAGGCCGGTTGGTGCACACCTCGACACCGCCGATGGTGTCGACCATCGACTGGAAACCGCTGAAGTCGATGCCGACGAAGTGGCTGATCTTCAGACCGGACAGCTTCTGGATCACCTTGGTCAGGCATTTCGGACCACCCAGGGCATAGGTGGCGTTGAGCTTGTCGCCGATCGCGGAGGGGAATTTCGCGTCGGTGTATTTGGCCTTGTCGTTGTCCCAGCCCTCGCATTCCGGGCGACTGACGTCGAGGTCGCGCGGGAATGAGACGGCGACCACGCGGGAGCGGTCCGCCGGAATGTGTACCAGCATCACCGTGTCCGACCGTGAACCCTCGGCATCCTCGGTGGTGCCGGCGCCGAGCTGGCTGTCCACGCCGGCGCGGGTGTCGGTGCCGACGATGAGGAAGTTCTCGTCACCGGTCTGGCCGCCGGGGTCGACGATGTCGGTGGAATTCTCGTCCAACGCCGACACCTGGGTGAAACCGTTGTCGGTGGCGCGCAGATAGTTCCAGCCGACACCGGTCATGACGAGGGCCAGTACCGCACACATCGAGGTGGTCACCCGGGCAGCGAGCCGAGCGCGCCGCCGCCGGCGCTGCCTGCTCGCCGCCAGTCGCGACAACGGCGGCTTGCCCACCGCCTCCGGTGCGGCGGAAGCCTGTGCCTCCGTGCCGGATTCGTCGTCGGGCATGGGCAGCTGGTCGGTCACCTGCTCGGCGACGGGCGCCTTACCGGCGACCGGCCGATCGACCGGACTGTCGGCGGCTGGGGCGCGGTGGACCGTGGTGGCCTGGACATCGGCGGAAACCGGTGCGCCACTTCGCGTTGCGGCGGCTTCCGGTCGCGATCCCGGTTTGGGTGCCGCGCGCAGGTCGGATGCGCCGCCGACGCGACGCGGGTCGGCGGCGGTACCCGGCACGACCGGAGCGGCCGCGGCCGACGGGCGCGGGCCCGCCGCGGGTTCACGCAGCGCGGCGGCCGGTCCGGGCTGCGGCGGCGCGGCCTTCGGATCGGGACCTCGCCGACCCGGTGCCGCAGGCGTGGCCGACTGCTCGGGGCGCGGCCGTCGGGTGCGCGGGTCGGGGCCGGGTTTGCCGCCCGGGGCGTTGCCATCGGCCGGTGTCCGCCCGCGTGCGTTCGGGATGGCGCCCGATGCGCCGGTCGGCGCCTGCCCGCGGGCCGTGGGCCCGGGTGCTGCGGGTCCGGGTGCTGCGGGACGTGGCGCGGCGCCGGGGGCGAGGTCGCGGGGATCGACCCGGCGTTCGCTGCCGCCCCGGCCGGGCGGGTTCGGAGGCTGGGCGGCTCGCGGGTTGCCGCGACCGGCCGTCCGGTTCGCACCGGTGGCGGGCCGGGCGGTGTTATCCGTTGTGCGCCCGCGGTTTCCGGCCTGACGGCCGGCGTCCTCCGGCTGCGGGTTACGACCGCGGCCGGAGCCGCTCTCGCCCGCTTTGCGGCGCTTGTCCGCGGCCTCGTCCTTGCGGCGACGCTCGATACGTTCACTGTCGACCCGCTGAACGAGGTCGTGGACGGTGATCGGCTTGGAGGTCTGCGGTTCGTCCGCACGCCGGTTGCGAGGGGCGTCGTCGGAATCCGGCGCAGGGTATCGCTCCCACGGGGCGCGACCTCCGGGCCGGGACGAACGCCCGCGCCGATCGTCGTCACCCACCAACGAACCTCACTTCACTCTTCGTCGCGACCGGAGCTGTCGATTCCATCACTCCGGTGGCGGCACGCGCAGTCACATCCGGCCGAATCGGCCCCAGCCATGATAACGATTACGCCACAGTTGGCCACTTCTAAACCAGCCATCACTGTCGGCGCAGGTCGGAGAGTATCTGCGCGTCAGCCTCCGCTGTGCATCACATCGGCGGCCGCGGGCACGGTGGGATCCTCGGGATCGTCGAGCCAGCCCTCCGGCAGCACCACCTTCGCCGCGGGTGAGCCCTGTCGCCCGCGCGGTCCCTGCGCATCCGTGGGGAACGGCACATCCGGCGGCAGCTGGTCGATCAGCTCGCGCAACTGGGTCAGGCTGCCCACGGTCGCGAAGCTGCGGCGCAGCTGCGAACCGAGCGGGAAGCCCATGAAGTACCAGGCCATATGTTTGCGGATATCGCGCATGGCCTTGTCCTCGCCGTCGTGGTCGACGAGCAGCGTCGCGTGCCGGTACAGGATCTCGCCGACCCGGCCCAGTCGCGGTCCCTCCGGAATCGGCTCCCCGCGCAGCGCGGCGCTCAGCTCGGCGAACAGCCACGGTCTGCCCAAGCAGCCGCGTCCGACGACCACACCGTCACAACCGGTTTCGGCGATCATCGCGAGTGCGTCTGCGGCGCTGAAGATATCGCCGTTGCCGAGTACCGGGATCGTGGTGACGGCTTCCTTGAGCCGCGCGATGGCCGACCAGTCGGCCGTGCCGGAATACAGCTGCGCGGCGGTACGGGCGTGCAGCGACACCGCGGCGGCGCCCTCGGCCTCGGCGATGCGTCCGGTGTCGAGATAGGTCTGATGGTCGTCGTCGATGCCGATGCGGAATTTGAATGTCACCGGGACACCGGCGGGTTCGGCCGCCGCGACCATCTCCCGCACGATCTCGGCGAACAGCCGCCGCTTGTAGGGCAGCGCCGCACCCCCGCCGAGCCGGGTGACCTTCTTCACGGGACAGCCGAGGTTCATATCGATGTGGTCGGCCCACCCCTCGCCGACGATGATGCGCACCGCCTCGCCGAGCGTCTTCGGGTCCACGCCGTAGAGCTGCATCGAGCGGGGATGTTCGTCCTCGTCGAAGGCCATCATGTGCAGCGTCTTCTCGTGCCGCTCGACCACCGCGCGGGCGGTGATCATCTCGCAGACGTAGATCGAGGTGCGGCTGCCGAATTCGCGGCACAGCTTGCGGAACGCGACATTGGTGATCCCGGCCATCGGGGCGAGCACCACCGGCGGATCGACGGGGTAGGGGCCGATTCGCAATCCGGTTCTGGTGTCGAGTGCCGCGGTCACGAGTTCCAGTGTCCCATCCGAATGACAGTGCGAGAGATCACAGGGGTGCCCTGTGCGTGCGACGGGACCGGTGCCGTGCGGCACCGGTCCCGGTCGTAGTCGTGCGGTGAGCTCAGCTCGCCGCGGTGAGGTCGCGTTCGCGCTTGGCGGCCTCGCGGGCCAGCATGCGGTCGCGCTGCTCCTCGAACTTCAGGACGTCCTTGCCCAGCTGGTCGAGGAACAGGCCGAGCCGCTCGCGGGTCGCCTCGCCGCGCGCGGTGAAGTCGTCGCGCTCGAAGATGCGCCACTTCTTCAGCACCGGCTGGACGACCTCTTCGAGGTGCTGGCGCAGGTCGTAGATGCCGTGCTTGGCCATCAGCACACCGTTGCGGCGGAAGTTCGGCATTCCGGCGCCGGGCATCTGGAAGTTCTCGAGGATCAGGGTGATCGCGTCGAGGGCCTGGTCGGGCGCCAGATCCAGCGCCGCACCGCACATGTTGCGGTAGAAGATCATGTGCAGGTTCTCGTCGGCGGCGACGCGCTGCAGCATGCGGTCGGCGATCGCGTCGTCGCACACCTTGCCGGTGTTGCGGTGGCTGACGCGGGTGGCCAGCTCCTGGAAGGTCACATAGGCGACCGAGTGCAGGAAGCCGGCGTCGGCCTCGGCAGGGGAGGCGAAGCCGTTGGTCATGTGGACCATGCGGGCCTGTTCCAGCGCCACCGGGTCCACGCCGCGGGTGACCACGAGGTAGTCGCGCATCACGATGCCGTGGCGGTTCTCCTCGGCGGTCCAGCGACCGACCCAGGTTCCCCAGGCGCCGTCCTGGGAGAAGTTCTCGGCGATTTCGCGGTGGTAGGAGGGCAGATTGTCCTCGGTGAGGAGGTTGGTGATCATCGCGGCCTTCGCCACTTCACTGAGCTTCGACTGCTCCGGATCCCAGTCGACGCCGCCCAGCGCGGCGAAGTTGCGCCCCTCGTCCCACGGCACGTAGTCGTGCGGGTGCCATTCCTTGGCCATCGAAAGGTGCCGGTTGACGTTTTCTTCGGCAACCGGCTCCAACTCCGTCAGCAGCTCGAGTTGAGTCAGATCCCTTGCCATACATACGCCCTTCGGTGTTGTCCTGCGATATTGCTGGTCGCCCCCCTGCTGGCCGTGCCGCCGCCGCCCATACCTTACGGCACCGTAGGTGTGATGCGAAGCGCACCTGTATGAGTTCACAGCATCGGTGACGGAACTCATAAGGGTGTTCGGCACATGCCCCAACCGGTGCGAGTGTAGGTGGGAGACCTGTGCGCCAACGGTGTATCGCCTGGGAGTCGTGAACGTTAGCCGAGCATCGGATTTCTGGGTCCCGGGTGCCCGCGCCGCTGGTCGCGGCACGAAACAGAGCCCGAGACGACGATGGGCCGGAACTCTCGCTCCGGCCCATCGGTGTGCCCCCACCAGGGCTCGAACCTGGGACCTGCGGATTAAAAGTCCGTAGCTCTACCAACTGAGCTATAGGGGCGCGGTCCGCAAGTCTAATGTTTCGCGCGCGGAAGTGGTAACCGGTATCCGTGTGACGGTGTGGCGGTGGGCATCTGCCCTGGTGGCGCGGCCCTCCGGGGCGAAGTGGCGGCTGCCGGGAGCGGGATCGCCGCCGGCGGGACCCGGGGCGCCTCCTGAACGCCGGGCGACGTCCGCCCGACCCGGCCCGGTGGACCTGTGCCCGGATCGGCCGGCCCGGCAGCGCCGGGGCGTTCCCGTATACCCGGCCGATTCTCGGGCAATCTCCTTGCTCAGCAATTTGTTTCAGCGCGGAAGTGTGGAAACATTGTCCAAACGTAGTGCGTGACAACATATTTGGTACGGGAGGTGATCGTGTCGGTGGATCCGCCCGGTGGCCGACCGCAGCGGCCGGGATGAGTCCCGGGTATCGACGGTGCCGGCCGTGGTGGTGAACATTGCTGGGGCGCGCCGGAATTCGCATACGCGGGCGCTAACCGGGCATTTGCCACGAGCGGTCCCGGTTTCCGGTGAAGTGACTCCTCGGTACGTGGCGCGTCGTCTCGGGATTCGGGGTACGGTGATCGCTTGGTGAATTCCGGCGAAACCGGGAGATCTTCCGGCGGTTGGGATTCGGCCGAAGGTTGTTGTGCCGGCACATGTCGCGATCGGCCGGGCCGGTCGCGAGGTCGGAGGAGACGACGTCGCAGGAGGCGGATCCGAGACGAACAAAACGCCCGGGTGCGCACCCCCTGCGGCGCACCCGGACGTCGAAACTATACCAGCTGGTGTGTTTCAGGTATCCCTGCGAATTTTCGTACCAAAAGTCTGAAAGCCGGGCGGTAGCCCGGAATTAAGTATTTGAAAATCTAATAACTTCTCGTCGAGGACCGTCCCCTATCGGTTCCTCCGGCGGCAAGCAGCTTCGGAGGCGTTTCGAGCATGGCACGGCAGCAAGAGCGGGCCCGCCGGACACGGGCGGCGATCATCAGGTCCGCCGCCGTTGAATTCGGGAAGAGCGGCTACGCCGCGGCATCGCTGAATCGCATATTGGAGGGATCGCGCGCGACCAAGGGCGCGATGTACTTCCATTTCGATTCCAAGGAGGATCTGGCCCGGGCGGTGCTGGACGCTGCCGTCGAACGATATCGGGCGACCACCGAAAGGTGGCTGGCCAGAACGGATCTCGAGCCGCTGGACATCATGCACGGGATGATCGACGAGGTCGCGCTGCGCCTGGAGAACGACATCATCGCCCAGGCGGAGTTCCGGCTCGTGATCGAACCCGAGTTCTATCAGGACGCGCGGTCGGGCGGCAGCCGGATCGTCAGCCGGTCGGCGCGACTGCTTGCGGTGCGTGCCGTCGACCGCAAGCAGCTGCGCCTGGACACCGACCCGGACCGGTTCACCCGCACCCTGGCGGCCGCGCTGGCCGGACAGCGCTACATCATCGATCTGCTCGGCGGCGGGGTCGATCTGCGCACCCGGTTCACCGAGGCGCTGGAGGTGATCATCGAGGCGATGGCGACTCAGGATTGGCTCGAGGAGTTCCGCCGGCACGGCTGGAAGGCCTCGGCACGCCTGGAAGATCTGAATCTGGGCCTCTGACCAGCCGATTTGGGAATAGCGCAAAGCCTGTCATAAGCTATGCGAGCTCCCAACGGAAGCCGTTGAGGTACGGACCGGAGAGATCCGGCGGGCCCCCTTCGTCTAGCGGCCTAGGACGCCGCCCTTTCAAGGCGGTAGCGCGGGTTCGAATCCCGTAGGGGGTACGGTGGCAACACCGTTGAGAGCATGCAAGGCCCTGTGGCGCAGTTGGTTAGCGCGCCGCCCTGTCACGGCGGAGGTCGCGGGTTCGAGTCCCGTCAGGGTCGCTTTGTTGTACGGCATTCGGTTCGGGTGCCCCGGCCAGGTAGCTCAGTTGGTACGAGCGTCCGCCTGAAAAGCGGAAGGTCGCCGGTTCGATCCCGGCCTTGGCCACCACATCCCCCTGACATATCACCTGGTCAGGGGGA